>CAYNTZ010000112.1:0-6613 GCA_964400365.1 uncultured Planctomycetales bacterium
ATTTCTTCCGCGCCGATAACCGCACCTTAGCAGAGGAACGCATGCACCGCATCATCCATTTCGTGAATGACCGCATCCGCTTGGATATGCCGCCGGCACCTCGCCGTGAACGTGACCTGTTGGCCTATGCGTTATCCATGCAGGGCTTTGGTGAAGAAACCATGTTTGCGTGGAATGATTTGAATAAGATCGATATGACCGGTTCCGTTGGTGCTGAAGCGTTAACATCACGGTTTGGGATGTTGGCTAAATATAAGAGAGGCCCATGGTCAGCGATGCTTAAAGCATTAGAACAAGGGTTTAACGCTGAAGTCTTTGGGCCGGATGGGCGGCTTGAAAGAAAACGTATCGTTGCTACTGCGGATGAACTTGCACAATTAAGGGCCTTGATGACCAAGCCGATGAATGAGCTGCAGAACGTCTCCCCTGATATTCAAGCGTATTTGACGCAATGGGCTAATATGTTCTTGGCGGATTTATGGATGAATACATCGTCTTCATTAAAGATCAAGAAGGTCTATGAATATCGCTTGCGCATGATCCGTCCGGATTACAATCAAATCCAGGTGAACCTGTCTGTTGAAAAGCGTACTAACCGGGTGATGGTTAAGCATTCCGGCTCATCAGTGCCGTATGAAAACGCCTTTAGGGCTTTAGCGGAAAATCATCGGAAGGTCAGCAACATTATTGAGCCGATGACGGTTGGATTAAATCCTCAGCAGGCAGAAGCATTGCGCCGCATATTTGACAGCATTAAAGAAGCAAGATTAGCTAGCTTAAGGGAATATGTTTATGTCTTCTTGCCTAAATTACGTAAGGCGTATTTATTGGGCATTATTAAGAGAGACGTTTTAGTTAATGAATATCAGAGAGTCACGGATTTATTAAATCCAGGAATCACGGATCCGAATGCGAAGAAAGGTTTGAGAGGTTTGATGGAATTAGTGGTGGTGGAAGGGTTGGCTGCGACATGGAATCGTCCAGGCGAACAGCCTCACTGCATGAAGTGGAACTCCTTAACAGCCTCCTTGCCGTTCACGCATTCGATCGCTTTAGACTTGATTGACGCGGATCATCATACGCGCACTGAAGATGTTTGGAACGTGCCGGATATGTTAAGCGAATTTGTTTATGATGCCCGCTTGGGTTCAGGCGTGCCAGTTATTGATCACTACATTGCCACCAATTTAGGTTCAATCGGTAAGATTGTTCCTATCGGAGAAAACGCGTTTTATTACCAATCATTAACCGGTAAGGAATTAGTCGGCGGGGTTACTGCTTATGGTAAATTCGCGGTGCGTACCAGTGCGATGCGTTGGTCAGAAGGTTTAGCTGGGGATGATTATGTGGCTGAAGATTCAATAACAACCGTGGCCTTCTCCATCTTTGGTTACCGCACCAAGCAATTCCATTACGTGCGTCGTGGTAAGAACTGGTTCTATGCAGATGATAACCATAAGATTTCATCATTCAAGTGGGTGAGCGATTCAACCGAATCAGTAGCTGGCCGTATGCCGATTGTAATGCTTTTATCTGCCAACACGTCTTGGATGCACAAGATGGATAATTTCTGGATCGATGGTTTTGGTTTCTATTTAAAGAAACCCGTTGTCGCCCGCTATTTGAAGTGGATTATCTTATTCTTCTTGGTGTTAGGCAATAATCTTTTCGCGGGGATGCCGATTTACCTGTGGTTTGGCGGATTGTTCTTATCACAGGCTATTAGCTACGGCACCTTATTTAATGTGGCGTATGAAGAACACCGCGGTTTGGCGCGCGCTGTATTTGTTTACGCGAAGGAATTAGTGCGGCGCAATTATCTGTTCTTCGTCAACTGGATTTGGACCTATGAAGAAGGCGCTGGTAAGATTGGGGCTGAACGCTTGGCGAAATTCGTTTCAACACCAGGCAAGGGTGCGGCATTACAGCGGGTGTCAAAGTGGCAGGAATTCTTCATCCGTTATGAACATGCCATCCGTACGGGGGCCTTCTGGGTGGTCTTCTTGTCAGCTTTCTTAGGTTATCAGCTTGGCATGATTGGTATTTGGTTATTGCCGCTCGCAACCTTCTTCGCTGGGGTCGCTGGTATGTATATTTTAAGTCCTAAGGCGTCTTTATCAACCGTGGATGGCTGGCGCCATTGGGCAGAGGATATCAAATTCACCTGGAAAGCGTTGATTTGGGGCTTCTTGGATGCATTAAATATCTTAAACGTTAAGCTTTCTCCGCTGGCTTATTTAGAAAAACATGTTGCCTATCGGGAGATTAATTTAATTGATCAGACTGCTGTGAAGTTAATCAGCCAGCCAACAGATGAAATTAATAAGGAAAGAAACGGACCGTTTAGACCATTGGGATTAGTAAGGATCTTCAATCAATATGTGTCCCATGCTCGCCGTATTTATGGACAAGCCTCCATTGTGGTTATTGCTGAAGCCGTGGAATTCTTGTACAGCAAGAGCCCCAACGTCGATAGAGCGGCTTCTGAGGTGACTAGAGGGCTGCCATTTAGCGTAACGCCAGCCACGTTTAAAGTCGATGTATTATTGCACTTGAAGTCTGCCTTATTACAAATTGAGATGTTAGCTACAACGCGTATTTTATCTAGGGCTAAGGCTGCAGAATCCACCATCATTGTTCTTAAGGCCGTAGTGGAAGCAGGATTTGCTTCAGATGAACATACCCAGCGTTTAGCAGCACTTACAGGCGTTACCCATCGAAGCTTGGTTTCCAATGATGCATTTAAGAATTACCGCTTATATGAACAGGCCTTGTGGTATGTGACAGAAGCAGAATACTTGCCGTTTGCCATTGCACCGTATCCAGGGGCGTTGGCTGATATTAAGAACAAGATCGCAAACAATACGATTGTTGTAGAAGCCTTTATTGCCCTTTGGGATGTATTAAGGTTGATTATGAGGGAGAGAAATTGGCGTTCTGATAATGAAGAAGGATTACGTGCAGAAGCGGTGAACATTGCCCCAATCAATGGTGGTGGACAAGGAACTGTAATTAATCAACACCTTAGATTGGCTAGAGATTTGCTTTATATGCCGGTTGAACAAGTAAGAGCTGTTCAATGCCAATTAGCAGATGCGGTGCGGGTTTCAAAGAACAGGGATGTGCGATTTAACAGCTTATCCCTGTTACGCATCATGCAGACGTCGGATATCATTATTGGTTTCATTGATGTGATTGGAAATAAAAAGGAAGCAAAGGACTTACGTCTTGCCTTAATTAAGGAAGTTGCCAATGCAATTAAGGAATTAAAGAAGAGTTCCGGAATTGTTCTTGAAGACGAGAAAGAGATTACCCGTATTTTAGATGAAGCTAATAAGGAGCTTACGGCTGCTCCACTCGCTCCTGCGAAACCAGCGGTGGCTGCACCCGTTGCCACTCCTAAGCTTTCCATTGCCCAACAAATCAAAGCTAAGTTACAACAATTGCGTTTAGCGCGTGTTGCTAAAAAGATTAGCTCTGCCCAAGAAGCGGTGAACAAGGCTGTTGCCAAGGTTGGTGATGCGTCAGCCAAGGTTCAAGCGGCAAATGAAGCATTAGCTGAGGCTAAGGCATTGAATGTTGCTGGTGATCATAGCGGTGCGGTGGCTAAGGCGAAAGAAGCCATAGAGAAGACAAATCAAGTTGGAAAAGATGCCAATACCAAGCGCGGCCCACCGGCAGGGACAAGCAGTAACGTGATGATTCATCCTGTAGCCATGATCGGGGCAGGGATGATATCGATGGTAGAAACAATGAACTTCTTAGCTTCTTATTCATGGCTGTTTCTTGCTTATCCAGCATGGATTGTTTTAAAGAAGGTTTGGAATGATGATCAAGGGCAAGAAGAAGCACCGGCAAAAAAAGATTTCTTTAGTAAGTGGTCTAATGAAATTAATATTGTCTTAGCGGTAATTAGCGCTGCCGGTTTCTTTTATTTCTCAAAGATATATAAGATAAAAACCCCAGTCATTGTTTTCCCAGTTGATAGCAATAAGGGGGGACGTACGATTGAAGCAAGCAAGGAATCAATGACAGCAATTTTACAACAAGCCGCTCAATGGCTTAAGCAACACCAGTACCCTCATATGCCAGTTATAGATAATTATATGAAGGTTCTGGCAGATCCTAGTCGTGTTAAAATTGATCAAGGATCAATAGCAGCTTTTGCTAAGGATTTGCATGGGGTTGCTGCAGAGAATGAGATTGTATTAAACCCAACAATGTTCTACCAAGAAAACGTTAGATTTATTGCTGATAATGATTATTTTGTGGTTGAAATTATAGGATTATTAGTGCGTGAAGCTTGGGGCTGGGCCGCAATGGAGAGCACCCTTGTAGAGATTAATAGAACCAAACAAAATCTAGATAAAATCAAAGCCGAGCTTGTTTTATTAAGCGGAACCCCTCAAGAAGTAAATGCTCTTATTAAATATGGCGATATTATTAAGCAATCGGTGGCGCCATTTATTGCTGGTGAATTGCATGAGTATAGTCATCAATTGAAGTTCTGGGAATGGTTGAGGGATAGACAATTTATTTCTTTTCAGGATTATGTGAAAAAGTCTACTGCATGGGGGGAAGGAAATAAACTTTTGAGTGTGCAGGTATTTAGCAATCCTGGGGAAAATCATCAAAGAATCCACGTCGTCTCAATATTGGCAGATTATTTTAGGATGTTTAATCGTGGGACCAGAATCTATATGATTCAAGCTTTTGGTGGTTTTATTGTGTATGAAAAAGCAAAGTTTGTTAAGACGGGAGGCGCTCAAGGTATTGAAAATCAAATAGCGGATGAATTATTAACGGGACAAATAGTAACAGCCACTCCAGTGAAAGTAACATTGTATTTGAATCGCTTAGCAGATGACGTATTCCCATATGTTTCAGAACAGATGAGAAATTTAGATCTCGTTATTGTTAATAAATTGAAAGACACTGGAATAGGTACTAATAATCTATATTCCGTAGCAATGGCTGTAGCTTTTGGTTTATCTGTTGGCGCTAATGCTGTAACGATGTTGGCGCTGATTGTGATGGGGATGATGGTGGCGGGATTAAACAAAACAAGCGCCGAAAGCAAGAATGCCGTCAGCGCCCGTGAATTAAATAAAAGTTTAATGCTTGTGCTGGCTTTTGGGACGCGTACCCCAGTACGCAATCAAGCAGGCAATAATAGTAACAGTAATATAGGTAATGGCCAAAGCGGTATTAGCGTTCATAGTCAAATCCTTTCTTTGTTTAATAGAATTATAGACACAATGAATAAGGTGGTAAAGCATAAAAACCCTAA
The DNA here is from genome assembly GCA_964400365.1 of uncultured Planctomycetales bacterium. GTDB lineage: Bacteria > Omnitrophota > Gorgyraeia > Zapsychrales > Fredricksoniimonadaceae > CAYNTZ01. Next base: position 5,291 of record CAYNTZ010000112.1, read on the forward strand.
AAAGAATACGGGAATGCTAAAACTGTCTGCAGTAATGGGGCCAATAATAAATGAAGCGAAGATGATATTTCCTGTGTTAAAGAATGCTTCTGCTAACTTCGTCCTTTGGTTTGAGTCCATTTTTGATTCAATGACAAGCAACATGATGAGCCTCCTTAGAGGATTTGTAGGGGGGATTGTTATTATTGGGAGAAGCGTAAGGGGGGTTGCTTCGGATTACTGGAAAATGGTAACACAGCTTAATGCAGTTGTCAATTTCCCCATCAACGCCCCAGCCAAGCTTGGATTTAAGCAGGTTAATGTGCAGGTTACTGTTGAAGATGGCGCTAAAGTTAATATTCGCAAGACGGGTAAGATGGCCTTAACGGGTGAGAATCAAGGCAAGTTAAGGACAGCTTTAGCCTTTATCTTTAATTTACAAGAGTTTGCTGATAAGTCGCATTTTAAGGTTAGGTTTGAGATTCACGGTGAAGAAGGCCCCTTAGGGGAAACCCGCAAGACCAGCAAAGCTGGCGATCTTGATCTTATCCGCCTATCTATCCACGCCTTTGAATCACAGGATTTACTCAACACCGTCCTTTGGGATGAAATCAATCACGTTTTCAGCACGACTAATGATGTAAACCAAGATCACGAAGCGTTGATCCGTATGTTAGCGGCTAATTCTAACGCCTTAGCCGCCGTGAAGGCCGTATTGGCACAAGAAGGTTATGCGATTTCAGATGAAGATCAAGCTTTCGCTGTTAATTACAATAAATTGACATCTGGACAATACCAATCATTAGTTGCCTTGGTGCATGGCTTTGACCCAAGCTATGGTACGGTAAATCCTGCTAATTGGGCGCATAATTTAGTGCCCAATCTCGATGCTGTTAGAGGACGGTTTGTTCAAGCGGGTATTGTTATTAAGGCAGTGACCTATGTAACAAATCAAAACCATTGGAAGCCACTGTATGAAAATAATTTCGGTGATTATTTAGCTGACTTCTTTAAGATTAGTAGGGAACGCGTTATCAATAGAAGCGCTGCGTATGGTGATTATAATGTAGGCAAGACCGTCAGGGTTGATTCTGTAAGCGGTCAGGTGACGGTGAGCGATGATACGGATAGCACCCCATCTGGTGCGTATGTTTCAGAGATGGAAGTTGGTTTTGCTGGGTTTGCAGGGACGGATTTAGTTACGGGAAGTATTTATGATTGCGTTGCGGTGGCGGTATGGGGGGAGAAGGTTGAAACCCGTGAAACGTTCTTGTTAAACGTCGGCGCTTATCCAGGGGCTGAAGCTACGCAAGTGGCGACGCATATTCATATTAATGCAGGGAT
>CAYNTZ010000113.1:0-6594 GCA_964400365.1 uncultured Planctomycetales bacterium
TAAGGTTGTTGAGAAAATGAAGCAAAAGTTAGCTAATAATGAGATTATTTGGAAGGTTGCTGATATTTTTGATATTAATGGGTGGTCACAAACGTTTGACCTTGCCTTTTTTATGGATATGCTGCATGAGATTTATTCGTTTTATGGCCGTCCCAATAAAGATGTTCAGTCGGTGGTTGACCATCAAATGGGCCAGCGCTATGTTAAGGAAGCGATAACTAATGTATCCCGTCTAATTAATAATGGCGGGGGGATTATTATTACGGATAATGTCTTGTGTCCTGAGGACAAAGAATTGCGTGTACAGCTTTTGAGTCAGCCTGTTCAAGAGGCCGTGCTTTTTTTCTTTAAGAACTACCCCACCAGGGCTTTTAAGTATGCCGTAGATGGCCAAGGCGTTTTAACGATTAATTCCAGGGATTTTTGCGTGTTGTTAACGCAATATAATAAGATTAAGAATAAAGATTTTGACCGATGGAATGTGGAGCGTTTTGAGACGCATCAGTATATGACCCTTGAGGAATATGATAATCTTTTTGAATCCTTGGGTTTTACGGTGCATGCGGTTGTCGGTACGCCTGAAAAAACAATGGCTGAGTGGAAGAGTGATTTTAATGTTATCAGCGGCCTCTCGGCTATTCCAGATAAACGCATTACTTTATTGGCCATTAAAAGATAAATCATGACTAAAATCGGTATTTTTATCCCTTGTTATAATGTTGAACGCTCTATTAGGGCTGTATTAAATGATTTCTCAGCAGAAGTCCTTTCCCAAATTGATGAAATCCTGGTGATTGATAATGTAAGTCAGGATAAGACCTTGGACATTTTAAGAAATATCCAGGCTAAGGAAAAGATTGGTGAGAAGCTTGTTATCCTTAAGAATGCCAAGAATTATGGTTTAGGGGGAAGTCAAAAGATTGCCTATCAGTATTTCCTTGATCATGATTTTTCCCATTTCATGATTATTCATGGTGATGGGCAGGGTAATAGTGATGAGATTGCCAAGTTTTTCTTAGGTGTTTTTAAACACAAGAAAGATATTGATTTAGTGTTAGCCAGCCGATTCCATCCCCAAGCAAATACGGCGGGATATAGCGGCATCCGACGAATCGGCAACCATTTCTTTAATTTTATGACCTATCTTTTAACCGGCCATAAGATTAGTGATGCGGGAACCGGGGTGATGTTTATACGTACAGCGCTTTTAAAGCAGCTTCCTTTCTTGAGTCTAACAGATTCATTCCAGTTTAACCCGCAATTAAATATCCTTTTCTATAACCTCAAGGGCCTGGTTTCCGCTGAAGTCCCGTTAAATTGGAAAGACTCAGCCTCAGGATCAAATATCCAATCGCTTCATTATTGTTTAACCTTGTTTAAAATCCTGGTTAAGTACCGCATTAATAAATCCTTATTAAATAAGGCTGGCGCTAAGCTCTTTAATGACCAGCAGCTTGTTTTTAAACCGGAGTTTGAGACGATATGGCGGAGCGCGTAGTTGTTTAATTATCTACTGTTATTTCTTGGGTTTTTAGGGCTCTTGATAGGTCTTTCGATTGCCGCTCAAGCAAAATGCTTTTATATTTTCTCCTTTAGTCCCTTGCCGATTCAAGAAACATTGCACGGTTTTTCCGCTGGTGTTGTTGTTATTTTTCTTATTACTTATGCGGTGTTGATGTGGTTAGGTTATTTATTAAGTAAACCGTTTTGGTGTGATTTGGCTAGTACGCCACGATGGATTAAGTTTGTGGCTGGTTTCTTTATTGGTTATTTGGTCTCAATTGGTGTCTTACGCCTGGTCAGTTTCTTTATTCCCTACGCATCAATTTATATTCCTGTAATGCTGCTTTTGTTTATGGCGTGTGTAATGATGCAATGCCGTATTAAAGATGCCACGCACGATTCGCCGGGAGTTTTGCCTGCAGTTAAGCTAAGCGCAGGGTATTCCTGGATGGGTGTTATCCTTATCATCTTGTTTTTGGCAGCGTTATTGCAATTAGTCAAGCAGGGGGATTTTAATTTTAATGGTCATGGGTATAGGTATTATGCCTATTTGATTGATGACTGGAAGGCTAATCCGCCGCTGCACTTCCCACTTATTACCAAGCATTATGATGAGATCATATTTCATTATTTCCTGACGGCAAATTTCCCACCCTCATTTCCTAACCTATTGGCCTGGTGGATTACGCTGGGTGTCCTTAAGGTGTCTGTCTTTGCCTTTATTTTCCTGTTGTTTAGAAAATTAGGCATGCAGGTGTGGATGTCTTTAATTAGCGTGCTTTTTATTTTTCTAGGCACCACATCGTTAAATCCTTCTAAGTATTTCCTTCTTTTTGATTCATCTAATTTATTGTTTTTTGTCGTGCATGCAGGGCGGTTGGTTATGGTTCCATTCCTTCTTTTACTTATTGCAGATGCGGTTTTATTTAGGCGAAGGTATGCCATGCCGTGGTTTTTTTATCTGTTAAGCGGTATTGGTTTAGCCAGCACTTCAATTTCTAATCCAGTTTGGGTTCTGCTGATGCTGGCTGTCTTAATGTTGTACGGTTTTATTTTTAAAGATAGGCAGGGGAAGTTGGATCATATTGCTGGTCTGCCGGCAGCAGGGTTATGTTATTTGTCTGTGATTGTTTTAATGGCCCTATATGCGTTGGATTTTAAGCATCAGTGGGCATTTTCCTTACGCGTAGGCTTATTGGCCTTATTAGCGGGGATTGCGGCATTTCGTTTTGTTAAGGTTATGCGCATGGCCTACTTATCAGTAGATAAGTTTCAGGCTGGGTTTAGCTTACCGTTGAAGCCTATTTTGTTGGGGGTGTCGATTTTACTTAGTTTGCTGTTGTTGGGTAATATGCTTGCTTCAAATCCCTTAGCAAGGTCTTTTTGGAAAGCAGCAGCCCCTGTGGTGGGGAGCATTGACGTTAAGGTGCTTCCAACAGTTAAGGGTGATGACGTGGTACCTGAATCGGGTGATTGGTCCATTGGTGATTTCCGTGAAGTTGGTGCCCATAATGAGTACTGTAAGGGGTTGGTTCAGTTTGTGAATTATTATGGCCTTTTGCTTGTCATGATACTGCTGGTTAATTATTTCTTTACGTCCTATCTGCGCCGCGCGTCCAATCACTTGTCGCTTGCTGATGCCTTGATGCATGAATTATTTTTGGTTAATGTTCTTGCGATGCCTTTCTTGTTCTTTTTTATGGATTTCGTTAATTTTGCATCACGTGCTTGGCTTAAAAGTAGGTTTTTGGAAGGGCCGGTTTATATCATTATTTTCGTTTTCCTTTATGTTTTGCATCGTTGTTGTTCATTACGGCAGCAATTCTTTTTTGCTTTCTTGCTTGTTGCGTATACGGTGATTCCATTTATTGCAACGGCAAGGCCTCAACAGATTCTGTATAATTTTCAGGCATTGATTAAACCATTGTTAGGTTAAGGAAAGGGCAGAGGGTAAGATTATGGGTCAACAGTATACCTTTGTATTGGATGTGGATGGGGTTTTGACAACAGGGCAATTTTTATATTCAGTTAGGGGGAAGGTCTACAAGGTTTTTGGCCCGCATGACGCGGATGGTTTCCGCTTGTTAAAGGGAAGGTTGGATATTTTTTTGATAACGGCCGACCATCGGGGATTCCCCATTTCAAAGAAGCGGGCGGATGATTTGGGTTTAAAGATTGTGTTGGTGTCTGAGGCTGAGCGTTTTGAATACCTTAAAAATAAGGTTGGTTTTAAGAATCTAATTTATATGGGGGATGGACTCTTTGATGCCCCTATACTAAAAGCCTGTCAATTTGGCATAGCGCCGGCAAGTGCGCGTAAGGAAGCCAAGGCTGCGGCTGATTATGTTACTGGTTCTAGGGCTGGAGAAGGGGCAGTTTTAGATGCCTGCCTTGAGATTAAGCGTAAGTTATTTAAGGGTAAGTAAATATTTTAGGGATCCATGAAAAGAGCGTTATCCTTCCTTTTGTATTTTATCCCAGCGGTTATTTGGTTGTCCATTGTCCAAGCCTTTTATGATAAGGGCCAGCTTTATCTGGACATGGATACCAAGGATTTTTATTTTTATACCAATTACTTCTTGAATCATATCGCCAGGGGTGTTTACCCCTTATGGAATCCTTTTTCAAGTTGGGGTAGGCCAGATGATTTGCTGGCATTAATGATAGGGGTTTTTAATCCCTTTTTATACCTGGTTTTGCTTTTGACAAAGCTGGGTGTAGGTTTTACAAAGGCCTACTACATTTATCTTATTGGTTATTTTTCCCTTGGTGTGGCGGGGGCTGTTTTATTAGCCAGGCACCTATTTAAGAATCCCCTAATAACCTGGTTTGTATTTATATCAGTGCTTTTTTCTAATTTGGATTCCAACTTATTTTATTGCTTGTTGGTTATTCTTATTTATGTACCAGCGGTGTGGTTTTTCTATTTCCTGGTTCTTTTTAAGGATAACCCGCAAAAGAGGTCGTTGTTGGGGATTACGTTTTCATTAATGATTATCCTAACGACCTATATGCCGTTTCATTTCTTGGTTGTTTTGGCAGCGGTCTTGTTCCTATATGCCGTTATTTATTTTAATTCTTTAAGGCCTACCGTTAGCCGCATGATGGTTTTTTTGTCAGCGAATATAGGATTTGTCATGTTTTGTATTTTATCTTTGTTGTTAAGCTTGACACCTGGCCTTTATTGGTATCAGTCGTCAATCGGCGGTGGTTTTATTGCTTCTTGGCGAGGAGGGGAAAATCCATTAGTTGTTGTTAAGGAGATGATTGATGTCGGCAACATTATCTCCATGCATGCCTTGCAGAATCTGGTTTCAAACCTGCAGGATTATGGGCGTGCAAATGTGTATTTGCCGATGAGTTTTATCCTTATTTTCTTGATGTCCATTATTCTGCCAATAACAAAACGCCGTGTCATGTTTGTTGGCTTGGGGGTATTTTTAATCTTATTATGCTTATTGAATGCTGCCTATGTGCATGGGTTTTTCTTTGAGAAGCTTTCTTTTTTTAAGTATTTCCGAAATGTGCATTTCTTGTTTTGGGGTTTTTCTTTAATTGTTATTTTATTTATTGCAGACCTTTTGCAGGGTTTATTAAGCCTTGATTTATCCTCGCGCCGTTCACGTTTGTTTATATGCTTATTTGCCATAGTTACCCATGTGCTTGTTTTTATCGCTTTAAGCCAGTTCTGGTCTGTTATCCCGTCGTCTTTATTGACATGCGTATTAAGTGCGTTATTTTTCTGTCTGTATTGGCTTAAGGTTATTAAGCCGGGCACAAGCGCGATGTTGCTGTTTTTAGCGGTTGTATTCTTGCTTCAACCCATTGAGGTCCGCCAGCATATTGCTAAGAACACCCCTAAGGATGGGTTTATGTACTCATTAAATCCAGCATCATTTGTTGAGTCAAGGCCGGTCTTTTCCTATTTAAGGCCGTCGGTGCTCAAGGAGCAGGCCGATGCTTATACGCGGGATTTTGGGGACATAAAGGACCGTAGTGGTTTTCCTAAAAGCATTTATCAATACCAGGGGACGCGTTGGTCATTTCGCTTGATTAAAGATGAAGCTAATGCTAAAGCCCTGCAGGAGTATGTTCAACATAAATTTGTTCTTTACGGCGCGCATCAAAACGTTTCGATTGATGATTTTGGGGATTTGCCGCAAGGGGCATGGATTAGCCACGACTCACCGCAATTTAAGGTGGAGGCTTTTGATATGAACAGCATTCGCATAAGAACCAATTTCCCTAAGGATTACCTGCTTGTATATAATGATAATTTTTATGATGGGTGGCGTGCGTCAATTAATGGGCGGGATGTTCCTATTATAAGGGCCAATGTTTCTTTTAAAGGGGTTTATTTGCCAGCGGGTAATAATAGCGTCTCTTTTAGTTTTCATCACCCATTTTTAAATGGATTTTTATTATTCTTGATCGTTTATTTTCATTTATTTCTCTTGTTGTTAATCATGAGTTATTTGAGGCGAAGGGCTTATGCTGTTGCTGCGTAAGGTTTTTACCAGTTGCTTTATCTTGTATGCCTTGGCCGGGGTAATTCTCTATAAGGGGATTAACCACCGGTTAGTTCATTATCAATTCCTGGATAATTACCAGTGGTCTGGGCCGGCCCTGGTCAAATGCGCGCTTGATGTGTGCCCTCCAAAGACGCTAAAGAGCGCAATTCATTATTATTATCATTTAAGCCATATCACCAAGGGCAATGCGGATGAGTATAATGCGCTTGGCTTTTCTTTCTATCATCTAAAAGAATTTAAGCGTTCCCTTCCTTATTTTGAATTAGCTGTTGCTTTAAACTCTAAGAATTTTGGTTTGTATTTCAACCAAGCCTTAAATTTGTTGCAGATGAAGGAATATGAGGCGGCATTAACAGTGTTAAAAAAAGGACAAGATAATTTGTCACCGCTTAATTTTTTTACCCCTAACTTAGTCAAGCCGCATCAGCAGGGTTCTGTTGAGTCTATTGAAGAGCAGTTAAGGGGGCAGTATATGGAGGCGGTTATTAAATACAATGAATTATTAGCCTTAACGGATAAGATTGTCCATGCGCCTGATTTAAGGCAGAAAAAAGACTTA
>CAYNTZ010000114.1:0-6532 GCA_964400365.1 uncultured Planctomycetales bacterium
ATAACCCGTCAACTCCTTGCCTCTTGAACGGTCACTAAAAACAGCTGGATCAAAACCCGGACTGCTGGCCATTGACAAGACATCGCCATTAGCCAAATCCATCACGACAATCGCCCCACGCCGCTCCCCTAACAAATCCTGAGCCACCCCCTGCAGCCTGGCATCAATCGATAACACAATATCCTTGCCGCGCGCCGGCTCCTTAAACCCAAGCAAACGCACCTCCTGCCCACGGGCATTAATTTCTATTTGCCTCCCGCCCGGGACACCACGCAATACACTATCATACATTTTCTCGACGCCGCTTTTACCAACAACGCTTAACAGGGAATACCCTTGCTCTTCTAAATCATCAATTTCATCAGGATTAATCTTCCCCACATAACCCAGCACATGCGCCCCGCTCATGCCAAATGGATAGTAGCGCTCAAACCCCTCCTCAAGCACCAGCCCCGGATAAAGCAGCTTATCCTCTTCCAAACGTATCAATAATTCTTTAGGGATTCCTTGAGCGATAATAACAGGTGTAAATGGGGTACGCCGCTTTAAATCAAATTGACGCTTTAAGGCGCGTGGATCCTTATTGAGCCTCTGGCCTAAATAAGTAAAAAGCTCATCCTTATCTAATACGTCCTGGGCCACCACCCCTAGATGAAAAACCTTATGGTTATCGGCCAGCACCACTCCGTTGCGGTCAAATATTTTTCCGCGAGGCCCCTCGACAGAAACCACCCGAATGCGGTTATTCACGCTCTGCGCATGGTAGCGCCCACCCTGGATAATCTGCATATAAAATAAAGCAGCCACAATAAAGCCCAAAAGAAGAAAAACAACTAACCGGATTTGATTAAGGCGCATAGGGCTAACCTTTTAAACGGAAGAATACGCAGGCATCGCGTAAGCGGTGAAAGACAAAGGTTGCTGCCAGCATTGTCATGATTAATTGGGGCAGCAGCACATAGGTTAAGGACTCAACCAAACGAACCTCGTGCTCCCTTAAATGCAGGAACACTTCAAGCACAAAACAAAACAAGACAACAAAGAAAGCAACCAAGGCGCGGGAAAAACGAGAACCTGGCTGGTAAAGGTATTTACTGACAATGGTTGTCCAATACGCAGCCAGCACATAAATAAACAAATACGTGCCGACGGGAGACGTGGAAAAAGCATCCCGCAGCAACCCCGCCGCGACAGCCGCGATAATGCTAAAACGGATACCTAAATATAAATTAAAGAATACAAAAAGCAAAACCAACAGTTCCGGTTTACCCCAAGCACCAAAAATACCGTATAACACAAACTCCATCATAAACAGGACATAAGCCAAGACTAAAATAACTGCAATGCGTTTAATCATAGGCGCATCAGTTCTTCTTCCTTGAGACGCATACGGGCAATATCTGCGGGCGCATGGTCATCGTAGCCAGCTAAATGTAAAAGCCCATGCACCACATACAAGACCAGCTCCCGCTCCAAGCTATTACCAAAACGCCTCGCATTAGTTGATGCCACCGACGGACAAATAATAATCTCACCAAGCGTTTTATAATCAAAAGTGATCACATCCGTTACATAATCATGCTTCAAATGCGTCCTATTAACCGTACGCATCCGCTGTTCGCCTACAAAAACAACCGACACTTCCCCTAACTTCAACTTAAGGCGTTTGACGGCTGCTGTAACAATACGCGTAATTTTCTTTTGAGGAATAGGAAATTTATGCTGGAAATTTACAATAGAAATATTCATTTAGGATGAGGCATTACTTCTTTTCAGGATACTTAACCCGCCCATGATACATCGCACCTAAGACCCGCACAAAGGTATTGGCAATCGTATCAATCTCGCGCAAGGTCAAATTACACTCATCTAATTGCCCATCGATAAACTTATTATTAATCACCTTGCGCACCGTATCCCCTATCCGTTGGGGCGTATGATCATCCATGGCCCGGGTTGCACCCTCCACGGAATCTGCCAGCATCACAATGGCTGTTTCCTTGGTTTGCGGCTTGGGGCCAGGATAACGGTAATTTTCCTCTTCCACATCCTGTGCCTGACCATCAGCTAAGGCTTTTTGGTAAAAATAATGGATCAACCCCGTCCCATGATGTTCAGGTATAAAATCAATGATCTTTTGGCTTAATTTATATTTCTGAGCTAGCTCAACACCCTCTTTAACATGGTTTAGAATAACCAACCGGCTCATCGAAGGCTCCAGGTCATCGTGTTTATTGCCCGTCATCATTTGATTCTCGGTAAAATATTCCGGCTTGACCATCTTGCCCACATCATGATAGTACGCCCCCACACGGGCCAATAAGGCATTAACCCCAATTGAATCAGCGGCCGCTTCAGCCAGGTTGCTGACAATTAAGCTATGATGATATGAGCCCGGCGCCTCGACGACCATGCGCTTTAATAGGGGCTGGGAAGAATCTGATAACTCCAACAGCGTAAAATTCGTCACCTCACCAAAAAGAACTTCAAATAATTTTGATGACGCCATCACTACAAAAGCCGCAATCACACCGCTAAAAGCCAACGGCTTTAGGATATAAAGCAAAATATCTTTATTGATAGACGGGTTAACCAATAAATAACAGGCAACCTGAACAAAGGCCACGTAAACACCCGCCAACAGCAGCACTCCGCGGGTACGCGCATCGCGCATTTTATAAGCCCCAGCCAACCCCCCTAAAAAAAAGACCAAGGTTTCAGGCAGGTCAAACCCTAAAATCAAACCACCCAAGGCAGCAGACATCAAGGCCATCAATAATGCTAATTGCACATTGTTAAAAAGCAGGATAGCCAACATCGGAACAGCAGCAATCGGCAGGTAGTAATGAGACACCCCCACATAGGACGCCAAGACATGGGCGCCAAACATCAATAAAACCAATAATAAACTCAAATGCAGAAAAAGACGCAGGCTTGATTTGGTAAAAAAAAGCAGGTGCAGGCCAAAAAAGAAAATCAACAAAGGGATCAGCAATGAAAAACCGGAAAAATAACAAAACACCAATAAGGCCAGCAGACTTACCGCCATCATGACAACCTGGTCACGCGCAACATTGATAGCCTTAGAACTTTTCATTGTTTTAATGCTTATGATTACCGTTGGTGTGCTCGTAAGCTTCGATAATTTTCTGCACCAATTCGTGACGAACGGTATCTTCCGACGTCAAATGGATGAATTTAATTTCAGGGACGCGCGTCAACACCTTCTCAGCCACCGTCAACCCATTGGCTTCCCGCGTCGGCAAATCGCTTTGGGTCACGTCACCGATCACAATCACCTTGGAATCAAAACCCATACGGGTCAAAAACATCTTCATTTGGTCAGGCTTGCTGTTTTGGGCCTCATCAAGGATAACAAAAGCTTCATTAAGGGTGCGGCCGCGCATGAAGGCCAAAGGCGCCACTTCAATAATCCCCTGCTCAGTGTATTGCTCAACCGTCTCTGCCTCCATCATGTCATACAGCGCGTCATACAAGGGGCGCAGGTACGGCAACACTTTCTCAACCATATCGCCCGGCAAAAAGCCTAAACTTTCACCTGCTTCAACCGCTGGACGGGTCAAGATAATACGACGGACAAGCCCCTTCTTTAAAGCATTGACGGCCATGGCTATCGCTAAATATGTCTTACCCGTACCGGCTGGGCCAATACAAAAAACCAGGTCATGCGTCTTAATCGCTTCAATATATTCAATCTGCCCCTTGGTCTTAGGCGTTACCAAACCACCCTTGGTCGAGACTTCAATCTTCTCTTTAGCCAGGCGCTTAAAATCAATTTCTTTTTCCTTATCCACCAGCCGTAACGCATAAACAATGTCTGTTTTCTTGACATCCTTGCCCTTATCAACCAGGGTCATCAGGTAATGGAATAATTCCCCTGCTTTTTGGTTTTGGGCCTCACTGCCGACAATCTTGACCCCATCCTCAGAACGGACGATGCGGACACCTAATTCTTTTTCGATAATCTTAAGGTTCTGGTCATAGCGGCCAAAAAGCAGCTGCAAGTCGCGGTTACTGTCAAATTCTATCTTAAATTCCATAAATTATTCCACCGCCGGAATGGTTATGACCGTACCTGGCTTGACCAAGTTAGGGTTCTTAATCACTTCCTTGTTTGCTTCATAAATCTTATACCACTTGCCAAAAGAACCATAGAATTTCTTGGAAATCTTCTGCAAGGTGTCATCTTTTAATACCGTGTAGCTTTGGGCTTCCGTTGGGCCTTGCTGAACTTCCTGCACTGGCTCTATCACAGCTAATTCATCTTCAATGGGCGGAATAACCACCGCACGGCGCCGCTGGGAGGCGGACGCTGGAACAACTTCCTGCTCCACATTTTCCTGCACATTGATAGATGTTGATGACGATAATATCTCTTCTTCGATTTTCTTAACTTGTGATTCAGGTAATGGCTTTGTCACTTCCAACACATAAACCTTACGGGTTTTCTTTTCCGGGGAAGCAACTGGCTCACATTTACCGGATAAGCAGCCGGCATTGCCTTCTGACTCTTGGTCAACCCGTTCCTTGGTCATCACATAGGTTTGAGCCTTCACACCGCAACCGGCGGCAACAAACGCTAAAACCATTAAACACACAAAATTTCTAAACATAGCCTTCTCCTTAGTAGTGAACCATCATTTAAGATTTCTTTAAACTAATCAAGCCTAAATCCTTTAATTGCTTAGCATCCACATCTGAGGGAGCCTCAGTCATTAAACAGGTCCCTTTTTGCGTCTTTGGAAAGGCAATGCAATCACGGATAGATTCATTGCCAGTAATGATCGTCACGATACGGTCAATCCCGTAAGCCACCCCCGCATGCGGCGGCGCACCATATTCAAAGGCCTGCAACAAAAACCCAAAACGTTTCTGGGTTTCTTCAGGCGCTAACCCAATTATGTCAAAAATCTTTTGCTGTATTTCCCGGCGATGGATACGCACTGAACCAGAACCAATTTCATTGCCATTTAACACCAAATCATAACAGCGTCCGCGCAGCTTGCCGTAATCACCACTTTCTAAGGCAGGCAAATCATCAGGATTAATCCCCGTGAACGGATGATGCTCTGAATCCCATCGTTTTTCTTCGGCATTATACTTAAATAAAGGAAAATCCACAACCCATAAAAAGGCAAATTCTTGATTATTGGTTTTATCCTGCCTAATGTCCGGCTTATCCGAATTATACTTGGCCATCGCCTCGGCATGCGTCAGGCGCGGGAATGGTGTAGGCAGGTCAATATTCAGCACTTCTTTAAATATTTGCTTATAAAGCCGCTCACTTAAATCAAAAATAAATTCCTGGTCCACAAAGGACATTTCCATATCCAGCTGGGTGAATTCCGGCTGGCGGTCAGCGCGCAGGTCTTCATCACGAAAACATTTAACGATCTGGTAATAGCGGTCCATCCCCGAAACCATGAGGATCTGCTTGAATAATTGCGGGCTTTGCGGAAGCGCATAAAAGGCACCCGGGGTTAACCTTGACGGGACTAAGAAGTCACGCGCACCTTCAGGGGTCGACTTCGTTAAGACCGGCGTTTCAATTTCAGTAAACTTCTGCGTATTTAAGAATGAACGGATTGATGCACAAATATTATGACGCAGCACCAGGGAATCCCTCACCCTTTTACGGCGGATATCCAAATAACGGTAGGTCAAACGTAAATCTTCGGACGCTTCAATATTGTCATCAATTTCAAACACCGGCACCTTGGCGGTGTTTAAGATTTCCAAGCCCTTGGCTAGCAATTCAATCTCACCGGTGGGCGCATCAGGATTGACATTCTTCGGCGGACGGACATTTACCGTACCACTAATTTTTACCACAAATTCCGGCCCCAACTTCTGCGCTTCGGTGTGCGCTTGGGGACTAACCGACGGGACAAAGACCACCTGGGTAATGCCGTAGCGGTCGCGAATATCGATAAAGATTAATTTGCCATGGTCACGGCGGCGATGCACCCAACCGCAAAGCACTACTTCCTGCGTCCCATGGGACTTATTCAATTCACCACATGTATGCGTTCTCATAACAACCTTTCCGTATTACAACTTATTCTTAATGCTGGTGACAATATCTTTTTCAGCCACAAGCTCTTGTTTTCCTGATTGCATATCCTTAAGTGCGACGACATTATTCTTAACCTCGTCCTCACCTAAGATCAACACAAAGCGGGCATTAGCCTTATTGGCCCGCTCCATCTGGGTTTTAAATTTCTTAAAACTATCCGCAAAAGTCATGTTGGCACAGATGCCTTGGGCACGCAATTGCGCTAATAACGCAAAAGCCTTTGACTCATAGGCCTCATCCATCGCAATCACATAGGCATCAATGCTTGCAGGAATTGCTGTTGATTGACCGCCGGCTAATAATATGCGCTCAATGCCTAGCGCGAAACCAATAGCACCATAGTCTGTTTTTTCATTACCGCCTAATTCATGCACTAAACCACTATAGCGACCACCCGCCCCCACGGCATCTTGAGAGCCTAACCCATCCGCGGTG
>CAYNTZ010000115.1:0-6465 GCA_964400365.1 uncultured Planctomycetales bacterium
CTTTTCATTAACAAAGATATTACCCAGTTTGATATCATTATGCCCCCGGCTAGTATCATTGATCTGTTGAAAAATTTGGGCGGCGCGGATTAAAACTTCTATTTTCTTCACCGGGCTAAAAGATTTCCATAATTTTGAATTCAAATTCTGCCCGTTAGCTATCCCTTTAAGCTTTAACCAAACCGCACCATTATGATTTACCCCCATGGCCATTAGTTGAGGAAGCCCTTTGGATGCTAATGCATTTAATTTAATTAAAACATTGGCTTCATTTAAAGTTACTTCATTCTCCGATGGAATCCTTGTAGTGCCTCTTTCAAATTGAGCGATTTTATAGAAGTCTCCTGGATTACTTGAATCCAAAAGAATCAACGAATACCCACCCTCACTAATCCTATACCCCGGCTGGATATGAACAATCTCATCGCTCAGGTATCGGGCAAACTGTGGTTCAGCCCTTAATTCTTCAAAAATTTCTTCCCTTTCCCCTGAAACTTCTTCCTCATCTTCTACCTCAACAGCATTCATCGCCTCTCCCGCTTGAATCATCGCCGCATCCCCCGCTTTTGTCTCCATACCCTTTAATCGCACCTCATAAACACGAAATTTTTTTGGACTATCCACAAATGGAATAATAATCCAAATATGCGCAACTTCATTTAATGGAATGCGATCTCTCGTATATCCACCTTGCATAAATTTGTTCATTTCATGCTTAGCCACAATCTGAGGACTTATTGCAAAAATAGCACTGTACCGATCAACGCTTGGTATAGAACTTGTAATCCCTGCGTATTCATAAGCAACTTCTGCGTTTTCACCCCAATGAACAGCTCCTGCCTGATCTATCGTTCCAATTGTCCCTGATTCAATTGCATCTAAAATTGGCTTTATGCCTGCTACTCCTCTAAACATAAAACCTTTTAAATCTCTGTTTTTGCTAACAACCTTAACAAAGTCTTCATTTGAATTCGTTATTACGCTCTCTCCTTGATTCTTTATAAAAGAATCACTGGGCTTTGCCGATAATCTTCTTAAATCATCTTCATTATTCAACCTCAATTCATACATTTTAAGTTTACTTGAATTCATCGCCCCATCAGATATCTCCTGATTCCCAGCTAATGGGGCACTGCCCTCTATTTTTTGATTTCTATTTTCCGAACGCATGACCGCATCAGTCTTTCTTCCATCCATCCCATAACTACCCTGAGCAACACCTTGAGATAAAAATTGTTCACCTTTTAAACCCTCAACCTCACTAGTAATCTCATAAAAGTTATGTGAAGAAACTGGTGCTTGTGTATCAATCTCAACTGGATTTGTCGTGTAAGTAATAGTAGAATTCATCCGCTCACCAAATTGGAATAATACTCCCCCAGAAAAATACTTCTTAGGCACAGTCTCCTGCGTTAGCGGATCTTGTTCTTCCTTGATGTAGTTGTAAACGCCTTTCTTAAATGCTTGCAAATATTGTTGGTAGATTTTCTGCTTCTCTTGCGGGTCGTCAATATTAATGCCTACTACTTTATTCTTATCGGCGTATACTTGAGACAAAATGCTGTCTTTGATTTTCTTCTTGTACCAGGTCGCAAGAATGAGGGATTGATAAACTTGGCGTAACTGAGCGAAATTCTTGCCTTCATTGATTTCTTTGGTTAGTTGGGGGATGACGATTTCACGTACAATTTGAGAACCAATAGAATTAATGTCGTTCTTATTCTGGATTCCCGCCTGCGCGGGAATGACAGTATTTTTCTCAAGCGACAAGTAATCTTCTTCTAACATAACTTTAAGCTTGCTTTCCACCACATAGGCCGTACCAGCTTTGGCATTTTCGTATACCACCGCTTTCTCAGGAACTATCCATACCTTGTTAAAGGTATTAACTGGCACTTGTGTTGTGCCATATTTCTTTTGGGCTTCTTCATACACTCGTTTCCAAAATTTCTTTCCTAGCTCATCTTCAGGGTAAATTAAAGAAGCGGTGATTTGCTTCAACAGATAATCCTGCGCTAATAGATCACGGCCCATTTCAGTTTGACCAAAGCTCTCTGGCACAATGCGGTCTTTTTCATAAGGGCTTAAATTGACCCATAGGTCTTTTTCTGGAATGGTGAGGCTGGCTAGAAAATATTTGATTAGGCGAGTGGCCTCGGTTTTAAGTTGTTCTTGTTGCTGGATTCCCGCCTTCGCGGGAATGACATCATCACCTTGATCTAGGATAAACTCAAATCTAAAAGGATTATCTGGATGAACCTTGATGCCTTTCAGAATAGGCGGATTAAATTCAGGGCTAAGATGCACCATGACACCAGGCTTGGGCAAGGTAAATTCTTGGGCTTGCGCATAAGGAACATTCAAGCTGGTGACAATAAAACAGGCCATCACCAGTAAACTTATACCCTTACGCCAATATACGGATTTAATGGGGCCCATATATATAGTATTTACTATAAATTTCTAAAAACAAGGGCTTGAGAAAAGTTTCAGGAAAGCGCTAACTCATTGAAATGCCGAGGGCATAGAAAAATAGCTTAAACAGAATGAAAAAATAATCTTTTAATTATTTCTTTACGTTCATTTTAGCCTTAATTAACGCTTTCTTAGCAGGGCGAGTTAGTTTTTTTATTGTGGCTTCTTGTTTACAAGCGGATGACCTACTGCGGCAGGATTTCTTAAAAAGTAATTTCTTGAAACCAAAAGCCCGGGTGTATTTGGCACCGGTTCCATCAGCATGAGCCTTCATGCGGCGGGCAATGTCGTTCGTCACACCGGTATAAAAATGACCATTCTTGCATTCAATAATGTAAACGTACCACATGGCCAACATTCTAACAGAAACAAAATCCCCTTAGCAAATGCGCTAAAGGGATTTTGTTGTGTCGCTTATCCTACACATCTTGTGTCGGATATTCTTCCGTCTGACGGCCTAGGGCAAATTCCACCCTGGCGATTAAATCAGCTGGCTGAAAAGGCTTTAAAATGAAACTCTTGATGCCACAAAGCTTCATCATTAACACATGTTCCTTCTCAGTATAAAATCCGGTCATGGCAATGATCGGAGTATCCTTTAATTCATAACAGCTGCGAATCTCCTCAGCAACATGAAACCCGCTTTTAGGGCTCATCTTCAAATCCAAGATAATAATATCAGGTTTGATATGTAAGGCCTCTTCAAGGGCGATATAACTATCACTGGTTGTGATAACATCATAGCCCCCTGAGGCAAACATCTTACGCATCTCTTCCAACAATTCTTCATTATCATCAACGATGAGCACCTTGGGCCGATATTCAGCGCGCTCCAGTTTTGGCTCCAATACGTCTTGCGTCATTGCGCTTTCATTGGTTTCCATCGCATTACCCTCCTTTCCCTCTCACTACCAAGTATACCCTACCCTCGAAACTTGGCAATGGCCTGCTTCTCCCTTTTATTGACTTTTCTCCACCTTCACACAGCCAACTCCCTTACCTTATTTAAAAAAATATCCACCGCAAAAGGTTTATTCATCACCGCATCAGCCATGCTTAAAATATCCTCCTCATGTTCCTTTTGGTAATCATTTCCATCACCACGGCCCAATGGGCCGCCAATAGGACGCCCTGAAAGGACAAAAATCTTGATGGATGCAGCCCGTTGCCTTACCTTCCTTAAAACCTCATACCCTGTCATCCCCGGCAATTTTAAATCCAGGATCACTAAATGATAGCGCCCTAACCCAATCAATGACTCCCCACGCGCACCATCAAAAACAATATCAACGTCAAATCCTTCACGCCGAAGCATCTCCCCTAATTCAGCGCACAATTCTTCATCATCATCAATAATTAATAATCGTTTCATAGGCCTGCCCGTTGAATCGGTAAAATTACCCGCACTATTGTCCCAACCCCCTGCTGGCTTTCAATGTCGATCTTGCCTTGATGTAAATTCACCAACTCACTACAAATTGTCATGCCTAACCCCGTGCCTTTAGCCTTACGTGTAAAGAAGGGCTCAAACACCTGCTTTAAATCTTCTGGCGCGATTCCTACCCCAGTATCTTTAATCCTCACTTCAACCATACCACCCTTGGCATTAATCCCCACCTCTATCCTACCGTTAACACCTGTAAACGCCTGATACGCATTATTTAAAATGTTAATAAAGATCTCCCTAATCTGATTGGGATCTGCTTCAATCAAATCCACTCCATCCATAGAATACGCTTTATGCACCACCACGCCTTTATCCTTAAACCGTTGGGCAGCTGTCGCCAAACATTCATCAACAATATTAACAATTGATATCTGCTCGTATGACGGGATCTTGATGCGCGAATAACTTAAAAGATTATCAATAATCTGATTACCTTCCCATATCTTCTTCTCGATATTTTTCAAATGTTGATTAGGCTCCAACTCCTTCATTGAGGCTTTTAGATTATACGCAGCCACCTGGATAACCCCCAATGGATTGCGTAGTTCATGAGCCACCGTCGCAGCCAACGTCCCAATATCCGCCAAACGGCTGGCTTGTTTTAATTCTTTCTGCGTCCTGATCAGCTCCTTGGAACGCTCATCAACTAATTTCTCCAAACTATCCCTGTCCCTTTTTAATATTTCTTCAACATATTTGCGCTCTGTAATATTATGCGCCATCGAAGAGAAACCTAACAGCTCACCTGAAGCATTCTTAATCAAGGAAATGATTAATGACACATCAATGATAGCCCCATTTTTGCACCGGCGTTTTGTTTCCAGGCGCTCAATCCGCCCACCCTTCCTTAACCGATAGAAAATCCCAGCCATCTCTTCTTTTCTGTCATCCGGCACCAGGATGCTCGCTGGACGGCCAATTGCTTCTTCATAGGTATACCCATAAAGCCTTTCTGCCCCCTTATTCCAGCTGGTAATAATCCCATCCAATGATTTTGCGGTAATAGCTTCATCCGCATTTTCCACAATGGACGCTAAATATAACTGATCTTCTTGGGCTTTTCGTTTCTCCGTAATATCACGGTAATTGACCACAATCGCGTTAATGGTTGGTTCATGCAATAAATTGCGGCCCGTCCCCTCCAACCATCGCCATGACCCATCTTTATGGCGGAAACGGCATTGGGCATCTGTGATGGCCCCAGGGGTCTTTAATATCTCCTGGATTCGGCCCAACACAAAGGCATGGTCGTCTGGATGAATCCATTCAAAAATACTATGCCCTATTTTCTCCTTGGGGGTGTAATCTAAGACATTCTTAATGGATGCACTGGCATAGATCACCTTCCCCTGCATATTTAACAACGCCACCATATCCAGGCTATTTTCAACCAAGGTGCGGAAATATTCTTCACTGCGCCTAACCCGCTCCTCTGATTCGCGGCGTTCCTCTAGGGCCGCAGCAAAAACCAGCACCGTCACCGTCAAAATACCCATAAACACTTCTAAGACAATCAAGGCCTTATTGAGCACATCGCTGACAAAGGGTCCTAACTGATGAATGGTCCCCCCCACCGCAATAATCAAGGTTACCAATAACGAAACAACAGCACCGATATGGCCAAAACGGTAGGTTGCCCATATCAACAATGGCAGGATTAGATAACCGGCAGGAAAATAAAATTGCGTGCTGACAAATTTGCCATTAAACACCCCTATATCTAGCGCAACTAAGACCAAAATCCCGGCCAAAGCTTCAGCAATTTTACGCCAGTGGTAAACTT
This sequence comes from uncultured Planctomycetales bacterium, assembly GCA_964400365.1. Classification (GTDB taxonomy): domain Bacteria; phylum Omnitrophota; class Gorgyraeia; order Zapsychrales; family Fredricksoniimonadaceae; genus CAYNTZ01. The sequence continues at coordinate 5,706 of CAYNTZ010000115.1, forward strand.
CCCAAGGCCTTTTATAAAAAGCAAAGAATATGGCGGCAACTATCAATATCCCCACCACATCCCCCAACCACCAGGTAAACCAAATGATCTGAAACAACGGCCCATTAATATGTTTGGCCGTACATACGGCCAAGGTCCCTACAATAGAACTGCTTAGCGCCGCAACTAAGGCGGCAAAAACAAATTTGAAAACATCCCGCACTTTAAATAAGGGGTTTTCAGCATCCGTGAAAGAACGCAAAATAAAGACAGCTGTCAACGCCTCTAGGGTATTACCCACGCCGATAACCAACGACACCAAGAAGGTTAATGGAAAATCGCCCCAATGGCCTTGAAAAAAAACTGTCATGTTGGCTAAAAAAGCTCCCAGGCATATGGCAGGCCAAATGCGGTAACCTAAAACCCACATCGCGACAAAAGCAATGCCTGCGGGTGGCCAAACAGGTGATGAATTAGTATGGGGAACAGCTAATTGAAGGGAAAGATATGCAGCTACATAATAAGTTAACGCAACAACCACGATCCAAAGCTTTTGGTATTTCGTGTTTTGCATGGCTATCTTGAGGTATGGTTATATACCCCATTTCGCCTCCATTGATATTATATACCTCAATGGCAAAAAAACCAAATTTTGCTTAAATGGACTGGCGGGCAAAGGTATCAGGGGAAGCAGCCTTCATGGCCTCTTCAAAATCTGACGGTAAGGGCTCTTGTAAAAGCTCTCCACCTTTAAGGAAATTATAAATACGCCCCAGGTGGG
>CAYNTZ010000116.1:0-6379 GCA_964400365.1 uncultured Planctomycetales bacterium
TAAAAGCAGGGATTGCGCAGTATTTTCGGATTGAACATCCAAGTGTCGACCCTGATTGCTGCCGGGTGAGCTCAATTGAGCAAGCGGAAGAATTTATCGACATCTCCCTGGTGACACTTCCACCCAAAGAACTCCCCAAAATCTTGCCGTGTAGTTTAAAAGATAGAGCAGAGAACTAAGCTTTTTTAATTAGGGACAGCGCCCTATTTTTAGGTTTCTTCGCGGCCTTTAGCCATCAATAATTTACCTGACCGCACATATTCCACCACACCATATTTCTTCATCAAGTCTTCAAATTCATCCAACTCTTGAGTGGTGCCGCTTTGGGCGATAATCAGGCGTCCTTCTTGGGTATCGATAATCTTGGCATGATATTTGCTGCTGTATTTTGCTGCTGCCGCTTTGGAGGCAGGGGTGGCTTTAACCTTAAGCAAGGCCAATTCCCGGTCAAGGGAATGGGATGAGTCATGTTCGGCGCAATGAATAACGTCGACGAGTTTGCTGACATTCTTAATGATTTGATCCAAGGTTTCTAAATCACCTTTTGCCGTGATGGTCATGCGGGAGAACTTCGCATTCACGGTGGGAGAGACGACTAAGGAATCAATGTTATAACCACGGCGGGCAAAGACAAGTGCAATACGCACTAAGACGCCCGGCTTATTAGCCACGAGCACTGAAATTGTATGGATTGGAGTTTTAGTAGTTTGCATATATAGCCTTTTCTTAGGTCGAACCGCTAGGTTTTTCCATCTTAGTTGTCGGTTTTTCAACAATCATGTGATGCGCTGATTTACCCGCTGGAATCATGGGGAACACATTGTCTTCCTTGATAACTTCCGCATGGATAATGCAAGGGCCTTTGTATTCCATGGCCTGCTTCATGATTTCCGTGCAATGCTCCACCTTGTCAATGTGGAAGCCCTTGATGCCATAAGCTTCGCCTAATTTGATAAAGTCAGGATTACCTTCTAAGTCGACCCCTGAGAGGCGGTTGTCAAAGAAGAGTTCCTGCCATTGGCGCACCATGCCTAGGTATTTATTATCGATGATTAAAATCTTCACCGGCAATTTATTGATAAAGGCGGTGGATAATTCAGCTAGTGTCATTTGGAAACCGCCGTCGCCTACGATCGCAATAACCAATTCATTGGGAGCCGCAAACTGAGCCCCGATAGCGGCAGGGAAGCCATAACCCATGGTGCCGGCACCCCCAGAGGAGATCCAGAAATTACCTTTATCCGATAAATAGAATTGCGCCGCCCACATTTGATGCTGACCCACATCGGTGGTTACAATGGCTTTACCCTTGGTCACCTTGTAGCAGGTGTCAATAACACGCTGGGCGGTTAAGCCGTTAGCGTCGGAATACTTTAAGGGGAATTGCTTTTTATAGTAATCCAATTCCGTTAACCATTCCTTAGTATCCAGGGGAGAGACTAATTTTATTAATTCTTCCACCACATATTTCGCATCACCAACCACCCAGGCATCAGGCTTGACGATTTTGTTGATTTCAGAGAAATCAGCATCGATGTGTAATTTTTTAGCGCCAACGCAAAATTCTTTATTATTACCGTTGATGCGGTCATCCCAGCGGGAACCGATGGAGAGGATTAAATCGCAATTGACCAAGGCCTTATTCGCATAGGCAGTCCCGTGCATCCCTAACATCCCAAGAGAGAGGGGGTCTGTTTCTGGGAATTCACCCTTACCTAACAAGGTATTGGTGACAGGGGCGTTTAATTTTTGAGCCAGTTTCTTGATAGCAGCGCCAGCTTTGGAAATAACCGCACCATGGCCGACAAGGATTAAGGGTTTTTTAGCGCCTTTGAACATCTTGGCCATTTTCACAATATCAGACTTATTAGCCTTAGGGGTTTCCTTGTAACCTGGAATATCCATGGGCACATCTAGGCTTTCGCCGGTGAATTGGGCTTGGGTGATATCCTTAGGTAAATCAATAAGCACTGGGCCTGGCCTGCCGCTTTGGCAGATATGCCAGGCTTCCTTGGCGATACGCGGAATATCATTGGTGTTTTTGACTAAATAGCTATGTTTAACCACCGGCATGGTGATGCCGGCGATATCAGCTTCTTGGAAAGCGTCCTTGCCTAACATGGAGGTGATGGTCTGGCCGGTCAAGACAATCATGGGCACTGAGTCCATTTGCGCGGTCAGGATGCCGGTGACGGTATTCGTTGCGCCGGGACCAGAGGTCACCAACACGACGCCGGGTTTGCCGGTGACGCGGGCATAGCCGTCAGCCATGTGGGTGGCGCCTTGTTCGTGGCGCACCAGGATTAATTTAATTTTAGAGCCTACAAGCGCGTCAAAGATCGGGATAGCGGCTCCACCGGAGAGACCCCAGATATATTCAACACCATAATTTTCCAAACACTTAATCAGCGCTTGAGCGCCGGTGATGGGGGTGGCAAAGGTCTGCTTTTTAGTAGTTTTACTCATAGTTTTCCTTAATGAATTAGGGGCATTTGAGCCCAAATGTAAAGCGCCTATAATAGCACAAGCTTATTATTTAAGCAAGGCGGCTAATTCGCCATTATCATGCATCTCGGTGATGATATCGCACCCGCCGACAAACTCACCGTTAATGAAGATTTGGGGGATGGTTGGCCAATTGGTGAATTCCTTGATGCCTTCACGTAGTTCAGGGGAGGCTAATACGTTAAAGTCTTTGACAGGAACGCCATAGGATTGCAGGATGCTAACCGCGCGCATGGAAAACCCGCATTGCGGTTGCTGGGCGGTGCCCTTCATAAAAATAACAATCTTGTTATTTTTGATATCGTTTTCAATCTGTGATTTTAAAGTTTCAGTCAACATAAGTTCTCCTTAGAATCCGTATTGTGATTTAGTTTCTTCCCATTTAGAGGGGGTCATGGTTTTGAGTCCCAGCGCATGGACAATGGTAAAAATATCCTTAATCCCACCCATCCCCAGCTGTTGCTGTTTAAACACCGGCAAGCCTTCAAAGGTCGAGGAGACCACAATGGCTTGCAAATGCTGGCCATCGTTCATGGGGTCTAACACATAGGCGGTTGAATTAGGCACTGCTGTTTCAATGCGTTGTTTAATTTCAGTGAGTGTCATTTTTTATAATTTGTTTTAAACCAGTTAATAATATCCATTGATTCATACAAGGCCTTACCGTCGATCACCAGGCAGGGCACTTGCGGCTTGCCGCCGATTTTGATTAATTCCGCTTTGTTAGCCGGATCAGCATGAGTGTCCTTCATGGGAACGCTAATGCCTTCTTGGGTTAGGAAATCACGCACCCGCCCGCAATAGGGGCAGCCGTTGAAATGATACAGCGTTAAATTAGCCATGATTTATTTATCCTTAATAAGCCCTTCCACAAATGCAATCACCGTTGTTTCAAGAGCCTCATTATACAGGCGATTCATTTCTTGTAAACAGGTGGGTGAGGTGACATTAACTTCGATTAAATAATCGCCTAGGATGTCGATGCCTACAAAATAAAGGCCTAATTTTTGTAGATGCGGTTTGAGGGTTTCGACGATTTCCTTGTCGCGGTTATTAAGCGTGGTGGGGTAGGGTTTACCACCGGCATAGAAATTATTGCGATGATCACCCTCGCCGTGCACGCGCAGCAGCGCGCCTAACACTTCGCCATTCAATAAAAGTATGCGTTTATCGCCGTTCTTGGCTTCAGGCACATATTGTTGCAGGATAATAGCCTCGTTATAACGATTGCTTAAGGTCTCTAAAATCACATTGGCATTGGTATGTCCTTTTTCAATATGAAAGACCGACTGTCCGCCAAAGGCGTTGGCTGGTTTGGCGATAATGTTTTGATGCTGCGCAATAAATGCTAAGAGGTCATGCTTATTGGCTGAGATGATGGTGGGTGGAATAAGCCCTTTAAATTGGGCCGCCCAGACTTTTTCATTGACGGTGCGGACACCGCTTGGATTATTGATCACAGCAACTGATTTAGGCAAATGATCCAGGATCCAGGTGTTCATTAAGTATTGTTCGTCAAAAGGGGGGTCAAATCGAATAAAGACGGCCTGTATCTCGTCTTGAGATAAACGTGCCGCATGTTCTTCAATGAAGGGTTCATGGGCGACTGCTTGAGGCTTAACCTTGATGGTGTGAAAGTAAACCTTGCCGTCGATCAAGCTTAAACCATCCTTGGGGCAAAAGTAGGTTTCATGCCCCTTGGTGGAGGCGCCCAGCATCAGCATGAAGCTCGTGTCTTTTTCAAACACCACGGTTTCTAAGGGATCCATTAAGAAGATAAATTTCATTTTATTTTTCCTTCCAAATCTTTAATTTCTCGGCTCGCGGCAATCCCAGCGACGCGGGCTAAGATGCGGTAGACGTCAAAGACATTCATATTATGCTGTAATCCGCAGTCTTGTCCATATTTATCCAGGCTGGGGCACATTTTTTGAAAGGACATGCCACCGGGGGAGTTGAGGCTTTCGCGTTCATTTTTGGACGTGTGGTAGCGGTAAAACCCGCCGATGAAATTATTATCAATTTGATAAATACACACTTCCGACGGATTGCCTTCCAAGCGGTGAATGGTCGGTACGCCTTCCTGCAGGATAAAACGTGAGGTGGTGGTGTTGCCCTTGCCGCGGGATAGGTCATTGCGTTTGCGGCTGTTAAGTTTCAAGATTTCCGCTGGGTCTTCAATGGGGATAACGCCTAAGCCATAGGTGCCGGCATCAGCCTTGAGGATAATATAGGGTTTAGTCTTGATATCGTATTCCTCGTGTTTCTTGGTGATTTCAGTAAAGAGATCAGCGGCAATGGTGTAAAGCTTCTGGCGGTCAGTATCCTGTTGGATGTCGATTTCATCGGTTGACCGGTAGAGGCAGGACATTAGCCAAGGGTCAATGCCAACGATGCTAGCCAACTCTTGGATGAGCTTGTTGGTGAATTTAAAGTGTTCTGATTTTAGCCTAGCATGCCAACCCGCGTGCATGGAGGGAAAGACCGGAATATTAGCGTTTAATAACGCTTCAGGGATGCCGGCGCTTAAATCATTATTCATGATAATGGCATCAGTCTTAAAAGCGCCTTGATTGATCTTGTTTAGGATATGTTTAAAACAGTGGATTTTGACTGTTGCTCCCGTTGCTGTTTCTAATTCAATGGCATGGGCGGCTTGTTCGCAGAAGGAGGGTTCCTTGGCAAAGAAGGTGGCTATGCGCACTTCGAAACCAGCGTCCTTGATAATTTGCTCTAAGATGCGCACATTTTCCAGATACCAGGTGTTGCGTGTGTGTTCCTCGGCAGCGATGATAATGTTTTTAGCATTAGGCACGCGCTTGAGGATGGCAGGTTTAATAAATTTAACGGCATTAGCTAGGCCGTGTTCACAGATATTATTGAATCCTGCTGGATAAAGATTGGTGTCAACCACGGCGATCTTATACCCAGCATCCCGGATATCCACCGAGGTGTAGATGGGGGTATGTTCTTTTTCATAGCCTAAAAGCCAAGAGGCAATGTCAGCCTGTTTTTGATTAATACAGCTGGTGCAAATCGCCTGGGTAAAGTCGTTGGAAAGGGTAAAGGTTTTATTCATAGCGCTAAGTATACCATATTTTGTGCTATAATTCATCCATGAGTAAAGCCCAAATAGAAGCTATGTTAACAACGGCCTTTGAGCCCCATTATATTGAGGTAATCGACGAGAGCGCCTACCATGCCAATCACGCTGGAGCCAGGGAAACGGGTGGGGGCCATTATCATGTAATTATCGTCAGTGAAGCCTTTCAAGGTAAATCAAAAATTGAGCGCCACCGCATGGTCTATGAGGTGCTCAAACCCATCCAAATGCTTATCCACGCGATAGCCATCTACGCCAAAACCCCGGAAGAATTTTAGTGTTTAGCGACCGCTTCCTAAGTGGCATAATCTAGACTCATAGTATATACTTTAGGCATTATGTGGTTACGTGCCTTTTTAATCATCGCCTTTGCCGCGACTAGTGTCGTTGGCCCAATGCCATTGGCTTATGCTGATTCCAGTGCAAGCCAAGGCTTTGCCTTACCCAGGCTGGGGCAAATGGTTAATCCAACGCCAGCTTTTAACTCAGCGGTATTAAAGGGTATTAAGGTCTTTGCGGATAAACCTTTTCAATTTGACTTTATAGTAGATCCAGGCGATAGGGGAGGTGAGGCTAAAGATGAATACACCCGCTTGATTAAATATTTCCTAGCCAGCCTTACCATCCCCGAAGGTGATTTATGGGTTAATCTCTCCCCCTATGAAAAAGACCGCATTGTCCCTGAGAGTTTTGGCCAAACCGAAATGGGTCGAGACCTGTTGGCTCAAGACTATGTGCTTAAGCAATTAACTGCGTCGGTGATCTATCCGG
>CAYNTZ010000117.1:0-6355 GCA_964400365.1 uncultured Planctomycetales bacterium
TCGTTGTCGATGCAATGGGTGGTGACTATGCCCCGCAGAATATTGTGGCTGGTGTGGTCGAAGCGGTTAAGGAATATAATGTTCATGTGATCCTGATCGGTATTGAAGATCAGGTCAATCTTGAGCTTAAGAAGTATCAATATCCGCAAGGCTTGATCAGTGTTGTGCATGCCCCTGAAGTGGTGGGGATGCATGAGCCTGCTTCTACGCCTATCCGTCAAAAGAAGAATTCTTCTATTACTCAGGGTATTGCCTTAGTCAAGAAGGGGCAAGCCCAAGCTTTCGTCAGCGCCGGGAATACCGGTGCCTGTGTGGCTGCGGCCACCATTGGTTTAGGGATGATCGAGGGGGTTGATCGCCCGGGGATTGGGTGCGTTATTCCTTCCCTTAAAGAACCCACCTTGGTGATTGATATGGGCGCTAATACGGCGGCCAAACCTGAACATTTATTGCAGTATGCGAAGATGGGGAAGGTTTATGTAAGCGCGGTGTTAGGGCGCAAGAGTCCGACGGTAGGTCTTTTAAATATTGGTACCGAAGAATGCAAGGGGACCGATTTAGAAAAAGAAACGCATAAATTATTGGAAGAAAAAGAGCCGGCCTTTATCGGCAATGTTGAGGCGAATGAAGTTTATACCGGCAAGGCGGATTGTATTGTATGTGATGGGTATGTAGGAAATGTGGTTTTAAAGGTGTCGGAAGGTTTGATGGAGTCGGTTGGTCAATTGATGAAGCGTGAGATTAAGAAAAGTCCGATTGCTATTTTAGGAGCCTTGTTATTAAAGTCGTCTTTAAGTGAAGCTAAGAAGAGTATTGATTATGCGGAATATGGCGGGGCTCCTTTACTTGGGGTGGATGGTTTAGTCTTAATCAGCCATGGGCGTTCATCGCCTAAGGCTATCAAAAATGCGATCCGTGTGGCTAAACAAGAAATTGAGCATAATGTGTTAGCGAAAATTAAAGAAGAGGCGGCGCGTTAATGGTTCCTGTTGGTATTGTTGGTTTAGGTAAATATTTACCTTCAGCACGTTTGACCAATGCTGATTTAGAAAAGATGGTGTAGACTTCCGATGAGTGGATACGCACCCGCACCGGTATTGTTGAACGCCGCATTGCCGCTCCAGCAGAAAAGACCAGCGATCTAGCTTCAAAGGCTGCCTTTGATGCGTTGACAAATTCAAAAATTCCCGCCAGTAAGATTGATTTGATTATTGTCGCGACAATTAGCCCTGATAGTAATTTTCCTTCCATGGCTTGTAAGGTGCAAAAAGCTATTGGGGCCAAGGGTGCTATTGCCTTTGATGTAAGCGCGGCTTGTTCCGGATTTCTATTTGCTTTAACAACGGCCAAACAATATATCCAATGCGGTATGGCTAAGAATGCTTTAGTGATTGCCGCTGAACGCATTTCTTCCTTGATTGATTGGAAGGACCGTGGCACCTGCGTGTTATTTGGCGATGGGGCTGGCGCTTGTGTTTTAAGTGAAGTTAAAGAAGGTGGCATTGTCGCAGATTTCTTGCAATCTTTTGGTGAATTAGGCGATTTGATGGAAGTGGTGAATGAAGATGTGCGCAGCCCTTTTGTCCCCGAGAAGACAAGCTATGCGAAGCTGCCCTACGTGGTGATGCAGGGGACAGAATTATTTAAGGTGGCGGTTAATTCAATGGCCGATGCGGTGGATGAGGTGTTAAAGAAGGCGAAGATGTCCAAGGATGAGATTGATTGTATTGTGCCGCATCAAGCCAATGACCGTATTATTTCTGCGGTAGCTAAAAAACTCGACATTCCTAAGGATAAGATTTTTATTAATATTGATAAATATGGCAATATGTCAGCCGCGTCAATTTCAGTAGCGCTTTATGAAGCGGTTGAATCTAAACGAATCAAAAAGGCAAGCAAGGTGGTCTTGGTTGCTTTTGGTGCTGGTTTGGTTAGCGGGGCCAATGTGATTAAATGGTGATAAGATGAAAAATGTCGCATTAATATTTCCAGGACAGGGCGCGCAAAAGGTTGGCATGGGGCAAGAATTTTATCAATCATCCCCGGCGGCAAAGGCTATTTTTGATGAAGCTGATAAGATCTGTGTGAATGGTTTAAGTCAGGTGATGTTTCAAGGGCCGGAAGAAACTTTGACTATGACGATGTATTGCCAATCAGCCATTCTTACGATGAGCATTGCTGCGTTAAAAGCTTTTGAAGCGCATCCTAAGTTTAAAAATATCAATGTCAAATATACTGCAGGTTTATCCTTAGGCGAGTATTCAGCCCTTGCTGCATCCGGAGCTATGAGTTTTACGGATACGTTATTGTTGGTGCAAAAGCGTGGGGCCTTTATGGATGAGGCCACTAAATTAGCTCGTGGGGCGATGGCCGCGGTGATTGGTTTTGATAAGGATAAGCTAGTGGCTATTTGTCAGCAAACTGGGGCTGAGGTAGCCAATTTTAATTCCAATGAACAGATTGTCATTACCGGCCATGCCGATAAGGTGGCGGCTGCGATTGAAGCGATTAAAGCGGCAGGCGGCCAAAAGGTAATTCCTTTATCAGTGAGCGGCGCCTTTCATTCATCCTTAATGGCTCCGGCCGCGCAGCGATTTGCTGGTGTGTTAGAAGGGGTCTCCATTAACCCTACGGCCATTGCGGTTGTTACTAATGTGAATGCCAAGCCTCAGGCCACCGCTCAAGAGATTAAGCAAAATTTAGCCAAACAAATCACCGCTTCGGTGCAATGGGTGGCTAGTGTGGAATATATGGCCTCCCAAGGGGTTACAGATTTTATTGAAATTGGGCCTGGCAAGGTCTTAAAGGGCTTAATTCGCCGTATTAATCCGGCGTTGACTGTCCATAATATCGAAAAACCTGCTGATATTGAGGCTCTGCCATTCTAGTATTAATCGCCAAAAGTCCTTCCCTCGAGTGGCATCTTTGTGTATAATATTTAATCTTTTCAGTTATGTTCGGGACGTAGCGCAGTTGGCTTAGCGCGCTTGAATGGGGTTCAAGAGGTCGTGGGTTCAACCCCCACCGTCCCGACCATTTTTAGAGGTTAAATATGAGCGAATCCTTTAAAGACCGCCGTAAGTATGTCCGTGTGTACCGTAATTTTATCCTGACCTATCATCATAAGGAAAAGGGAGGGGACAAGCGCGATATTTCCCAAGTTAATAATATTAGTAAGGGTGGCATCAGTTTTGTGGCCACCCAGGCCTTGGCAGTTCAAGCTATCATCGGTATAGATTTGCAAACGCCTTTTAGTGCCAAGGCGGTGTAGTTAGAAGGGATTGTTTTGGAATGTAAGGAGAAAATCCCTAATTTGATTTATGAAATCCGTCTGGAATTTCGCAATATATCTCCTGAGGCGATGGATATTTTAGATAAGATTGAGCGTTATAATCCGCAATAGGTTTTGTCATGGAAAATAAACCACTCGATGTTAATAAGCGCAAAGATCCTCGCATCGACAAGAAATATTGCGTGAAATATTATGTAAAAGATTCGATTGAACAAAAATATGATATTTCCCAAATTAAGGATATCAGTAAAGGCGGGGTGAGGTTTTGGTCGGCGAGTATTTTGGCGAAGGATACGGTTTTAGTGGTTGAATTGCATGTGCCTTATGTGGAGCGAGGGGTCAAGGTTGAAGCGGTGGTGGTGGCGTGTGAAGAACGGGTGCCTGGTTTAATTTTTGAAGTGCGTTTGAGATTTGTCGATTTAGCCCAGCAGGCTAAGGAAATATTAGAAATTATTGAAAAAAGGTATCAGCAAGGGGTTTAATTAAATATGGAACGCATTAATATTGGTCTAATCGGTTACGGTGTCGTTGGTCAGGGTGTAGTTAAAATCCTCAAGAACCGCCGTAAGATGTTTAAAGATAAATACAAGATTGATTTTTTCATTAAGACGATTGCGGATCGTAGCATTACCAAAAAGACGCCGCCAGGCTTGGATAATACCTTATTGACCACTGATTTTAATGCCATCTTAAATGATAAAGAAATCGATGTGATTATCGAGCTGATCGGTGGCATGGCACCGGCTAAGGAGATTATCCTTAATGCCTTGCGCAGTGGCAAGCACGTGATCACCGCTAATAAAGAATTATTGGCCTATCATGGTCAGGAAATTTTCCGTTTAGCTAACGCTAATAATTGCCTAGTTTATTTTGAATCAGCAGTAGGGGCGGGGATTCCGATTATCCGCACTATCACTGAAGGAGCCGCGGGTAATAAGTTTAATGGTGTCTATGGCATTATCAACGGCACCTGCAATTATATTTTGACCGAGATGACCAAGCGTAAATTAACCTTCCAAGAAGCGTTAAAAGAAGCGCAGGAAAAAGGTTATGCGGAAAGCAATCCGACGCTGGATATTAACGGGATGGATACGGCGCATAAATTAGCAGTCTTGGTGTTCTTGACCCAGGGTAAATTTGTGTCAGTTAAGGATTTTCACGTTGAGGGGATTAATCATATCTCCCATGATGATATTGAATTTGCCAACAATCTTAATCTAGAAATCCGTTTATTGGCGATTGCCAAGCGTATCGGTAATGAATTAGATGTGCGCGTGCACCCGACCCTGATTCCTAAGGAGCATGGGTTAGCCACCGTCAATGGGGTGGATAATGCTATCTTTATTGATATGGATTTAGTTGGCGATGTGTTTATCGAAGGTAAGGGAGCGGGTCAGATGACGGCGGCCTCCGGGGTGATTAGTGATTTAATTAATTTAGGGGTTCGTCAAGACGTGCAGATGCCGGCTTGGATTTTTAACCCGACGGAAGAACAGCAAAGTATTAATTTGCGTAAGATTGACCAAATTGAAACACGCTTTTATATCCGTTTCATGGTGATTGATAAGCCTGGTGTGTTGTCGATTATTACCGGTGTTTTAGGCCAGCATAATATTTCGATTGCCTCGGTGACCCAGAAACAGGAAAATAAAGGATCGACGGTGCCGGTGGTTATGTTAACCCATGTGGCGAATGAGCGTTCCTTGCGTGATGCCTTGGAGCAAATCACCCAATTAGCGGTTGTCCGCAGCAAGCCTGTTGCCATCCGTATGGAGAAACTATAAGATGCGTTGGACTGGTTTAATTAATCATTACCGTGAATACTTGCCGGTGAGTGATAAGACACCTGTTGTCACCTTGTATGAGGGTAATACCCCCTTGGTGCCAGCCGAGTCTCTCAATAAATTAACGGGCTTGCAGACCTTTTTGAAATTTGAAGGTTTAAACCCGACGGGTTCCTTTAAAGACCGCGGCATGACCATGGCGATTTCCAAGGCGAAGGAAAAGGGTGCCAAGGTGGTAATGTGCGCCTCGACAGGTAATACGTCAGCCTCAGCAGCCGCCTACTCAGTACGCGCCGGAATGAAATGTGTGGTTTTAATTCCAAATGGTAATATTGCCATGGGTAAATTGGCGCAGGCCATGATTCATCAAGCCCAGGTCATTGCTATTGACGGTAATTTTGATGATGCGTTGAATTTGGTGAAAGACATTACGTCGAATTATCCAGTGGAATTGGTTAACTCGATTAATCCGTTTCGTATTGAAGGTCAGAAGACAGCGGCCTTTGAGGTTTGTGATTTCCTAGGTGATGCGCCGGAGTTTCATGCGATTCCAGTTGGTAATGCCGGAAATATCACCGCTTATTGGAAGGGTTATAAGGAATATAAGCAGGTTGGTAAATCGCAATCGTTGCCAAAGATGTTAGGTTTTCAGGCCGCTGGTTCAGCGCCGATTGTTCATAACCGTATTATTGAAAATCCTGAGACTATTGCTACGGCAATTCGTATTGGTAATCCAGCAAGTTGGAAAACGGCTATTGAGGCGCGCGAGCAATCCGGTGGTTTGATTGATGCGGTCACCGATGAGGAAATTCTAGAAGCGTATCATTTTTTAGCAGCGACCACCGGCATCTTTGTGGAACCTGCCTCAGCCGCATCAGTAGCCGGGGTGATGAAATTAGCTAAGAGTGGTTATTTTAAGAACGCCGAAGGCTCTCGCTTGGTTTGCACCGTTACCGGTCATGGTTTAAAAGACCCCAAGACCGCCATGAAGGATTTACCGCAGCCTGTGGTGGTGGGATCTGACCGTGGGGCGATTTTAAAGTTGATTGGCCTATGAAGGTTTTAATCACCTGCGGCCCAACCTGGGTGCCTATTGATGATGTGCGTGTGATTAGCAATGTGTCAACCGGTGAAATGGGTCATTTGATGGCCCGGGAGTTTTTGAATGCAGGGGCACAGGTAAGTTTGATTGAAGGGGCTGTGACTCATCCGTGGAGTGCCAAAGGCGTTAAAGTATTTAAGTACCGCTTCTTTGATGAGTTAGCCAAGTTGTTAAAGC
>CAYNTZ010000118.1:0-6308 GCA_964400365.1 uncultured Planctomycetales bacterium
GATGTCGATCATTATTTGGAAGAATTTATATAAAAAAACGGAGAGGCAGGGATTCGAACCCTGGGACCAGTTTCCCGGTCAAGTGATTAGCAGTCACTTGCAATCGGCCACTCTGCCACCTCTCCAAAAATCTAATTTTCTGCGGCCAATTTCTTTTTACGCTTTTTCTGAAAGAACTCACTAACAATAATGCCGCATTCCGCAGCTAACACACCACCTTGAACATCCACCTGGTGATTTAATTGCTGATGATTAACCAAATTAACTACTGAACCACACGCTCCGGTCTTAGGTTCATCAGCCCCAAAACACAGGCGACCTAGACGGGCCAACACTAAAGCCCCCGCGCACATCGAACAGGGCTCGATTGTAACATACAAGGTACAATCCTGCAACCACTTCGATGAGCAATAATTTGTCGCCTGGGTTATGGCAATCATTTCAGCATGGGCTGTTGGATCTTTTAACATCTCAACCTGATTATGGGAACGCGCGATTATCCTGTTTTCAAAAACAATAACAGCACCAATCGGCACCTCATCCTTATCGGCCGCTAATTTTGCCTGCCGCAATGCTTCACGCATGAATGCTTCATCAATTTTTGTCATTTAATTATTTTACAACAGGGAGGGTTATTAAAACGCGGGTTCCTTTTCTTAAGGAACTCTTAATATTAATTGATCCACCAAGTGAATTAACAATAGAATAAACCACCGAAAGACCCAGACCAGCACTTTTATCCACCCCGCGTTCCTTGGTAGTAAAGAAAGGGTCAAATACCTTAGGCAAATGTTCCGGATTAATACCGACACCCTGATCACGGACTTCAATTAAAAGAAATTTATCCTGATCAAATAAACCCGTTTTAATAAATAAGGCGCCGCCGCTGGGCATTGCCTGAATAGCGTTAAGCAAAACATGTTGGATTACTTGATGAATTTCAACCGTGCTAATAACCACATTAGGCAAAGCCTTAGCTAAGGTCAGGTGAGATTTAATATGCTTATCTTGAAGCTGCTGCTTATAAAGGCCAAGGATACTCTTAATAACTGCATTAATATCTGTATATTGAGGCGCAACTTCTCTTTTTGTTTGATGTAGGTGCATCATTCGGTCGGTAACACCGCAACAATGCTTTAACTGCCGGCTAATCTGCTCTATTGTTTGTAAAAGCTGCTTGAAGTCTTTATAAGATATATACTCAAAATCTTTCTTCTTAAAGGTCTCAACTAATTGATGCGCACGCAAGGTGGTCAACTTTAAGGGAGCTTGTAATTCACAGGCTAAACCGGAAAGAGCCGTTAGAAAAACGGTATTATTTATGGGTTTTGATTTTTTATTTCTTGAAGTCATGGTTGGAATGTTAAACGCGCCTGAGAGGGGTCGAACCTCTAACCTTCAGTTCCGTAGACTGACGCTCTATCCAGTTGAGCTACAGGCGCAAATTAGAAGATACTTTATAACAAATTAAACTACGCCTGTCCAGCATGTTTTTAACGACTTATATCTTTGAGTAGACGATCCCGGTCTAAACCAATTTTGGCCATGGCTTCTTTAGGATTAAGAACATAGTATCGGCAAAATGTCGATACTTCCTTAATAGTGTGTATCCCTTTATCAGCCAAGGTCTTTAAAACAACAGCGCGTAACCAAGTCTCATTAATAATATCACGGCCGCTTAATCCAGCCTCTTGGGCTAAACGGTCGCGATAAACCGTACTCGGAGACATCGCCATCACCCTCTTTTGATCATAACTATATTTAAAAACCTGCGATAATAAGACCTTTGTTTGTTCCATACCGCTGGTTTCCGACACCTCATCAACCACCCGGAATAACTTGCCATCCACATGATAACGCTTAAGTACAATAAAAACATCAATCAGGTTAATCAGGATTTCAGGAATATTCATCGGTTCATTATGCAAACGCGTAATGGCCTCACGCGCCGTTAATGCATGAATGGTGCCCATACAGTATTTACCGATATTTACCGCGGTAATCATATCCCGAGCCTCTTCCCCTCTTACTTCACCAACAATTACCCGCTCAGGGCGCATGCGCAGGCTATTTTTCACTAAATCCGAAAGCGTCAACTCATCATCAGTTTCTAATCTAGAACAGCTGTCTTCCAAGAAAGTATTTAATTCAAGCGTATCTTCGATGACAACCAACCTGTCCTTGGTTGGAATAAAGCTAAATAGAGCATTTAATAAGGTTGTCTTGCCAACCCCTGGGCCACCGGCAATGATGATATTCGCAGGCCGAATCGATAACCCTTCCAGATATAGCCATAATTGGCCCGCAACTTCATAGCTCATGGTTCCCCGCTTAATTAAATCAATAATACTTAACGGGTCAACCTTAGCTTTAGTAATGGTTAACTGGGCCCCAAGGGGCGTATCAATAATATTGACGCGCCCACCTAAATTAAATAGCTCAAGGTTGGCAATCTTGTGATAGCTGGAACGTCCTGCAAAAATAACCAGCTTTTGTATAAAATTATTTAATTCTTTAGGCGTATGGAAACGGCGGTCTGTAGCTACAAAACCTTTTTGGGCATGATGGATATAGATAGGCTTTAATGCATTAATGATAATATCTTCCACATCCAAATCGCAAAGTAAATCTTCAATAATGCCGTAAGAAAGGAATGCTTTAATGAACTGCTCTTGCTCACCAGCAGACGAAAACGAAGCCCCAACTTCATGTAACGCAGCTTCAACAGCTGTCACTCGATCTTCATTAGGCTGAACCAAGGCAAGCTTGCCTGCTAATTTAGGAAGGATTAATGTTTCAACTTGTAAATAATGGGCTTTATTCATATATGCGAAGAATACCAAACAAAGACTGATTACTCAACCATTTTCTTGCCGTTTGTGATAACTAATGCTGCTTTATTTGAGTCTAAATACTGACGAGCTAAACGCTGGATATCCTCAGCTGTAACAGCGTCGATATGATCATTAAAACGCGTATACGCAGAAAAACCAAGGCCATATAATTCATCAAAGCTGCTCATTGCCGCTAAGGCTGATGGCGAATCTAATCCCATGGCAAAAGCACCCTTTAAATAATCCTTCACTTGGCTTAACTCTTGAGCAGGCATTTCTTGGGCCTGCAATAAATTAATTTCTTGCCAAATAATACTTTCAATGGATTGAACTTTATCCGGTGACGTTAACACATGAACTCCAAACATGCCCGCATCAATTCCCGGCACATAGCTTGAACCCACTGTATACGCCTTACCTAACTTATCACGAACCTTAATAAAAAGCCTGCCGCTTAAGGAAGAGCCCAAGATCGCATCAAGCACCTCCATACCCCAACGGTCTTTATCTGCCATGGCAGGAGCCATGAACCCTAGCGCCAGCATAGCCTGATCCTTATTCATAAACAATTCTCGACGACGAATGGTTTGTGGTGGCTGTTCAATATAATGATTTAACTTTAAGCCACCCCCATCAGCTAAAATAAATTTATCCCTTAAAAAGCCCACCACCTCTTTAGCGTTAAAATCACCTACAAGAGATAGAACCATGTTAGATGGCCGCGCATAATGCCGGTAGTAATCAACAATATCCTTCTTGGTTATTTTAGCCACCGACTCCTTATCACCTAAGGGATCCAAGCGAAACGGATGCGTTAAGAATAACGCCTGAAGCAACTCTTTAAATGTCGCTGCGGGAACATCATCCATCCTTGCCTCAATAGAAGCCAATAAGCGCTGACGTTCCTGTTCAATAACAACATCATCAAATACCGGCCTTTCAACCATCTCTAATAAAATATTTAAACCAAAATTAATATCTTCCGACAACAGCCCCATCTTGATCCCCAAACTATTACGCCCTGCAAATGTATTAAGACCAATGGCGCGCCCCTCTAACTCATCGGCTAAGGCTTGCACGTCCATGGTTTTTGTTGCTTTTCCCCAAACTTGAGCAGTTAAAGCACTTAAACCGTTTAAGGCCTTTGATTCATGACGAGAACCGGCATTCATTACTAACTGCAAATTGATTGTCGGGTGATGGTGGTTTTCCTGTAACAAAACAGTTAACCCATTAGGAAGAATAACCTTTTCAAAAGAAGGCATCACTCCTCCAACAGCAGACACCTTATCTACTGTCGCCACGTCCCTAGCAGGAGCCAATACAACCACCGTACTGCGTTCTTCTTTTAAGTATTGATTAGCAACACGCATAATATCCTTATTGGTCACCTTCTTAACAGCCTCCACATAATTTCTAGAAAAATTTATATCCCCAGCCATGCCCTCGTCAACAGCATTACGATACGCCCGACCATGTGCTGATTGATTATTAAAAATAAATTGTGCCATGACTTGCCGTTTTGTTTTTGCTAATTCTCGGCTTGAAAGCCCTCTTTTTCTGACTTCCATGATAACCGTTTTAATCGCCCCAATAACTTGAACTGCATTATCCTTACTGCTATTAACCTCAACCTCAAATAAGCCCTGATCTTGTGGCGTAAAATTTGATGCAGCAATACTATTAACCAACCCTTGCCGCTGGTAAACCTCCTTATATAAACGAGAACTTTCGCCCTGACCTAAGGCCATGGCCAGAACATCCATTGCGTATAAATCATCATCCAATATCCCAACCCCTTGATAAACTAAAGAAAAACGGTGTAAATTAGTTGCATACGCCTGTTGGTAAGAACGCGGTGATATTTGCGTTGGTTCTGCGGCTATATTACGATCAATGAAAACAACAGGCTTAGCATCCTTAAAAGCTTGTTTAACTAAAGCCAGGGCCTCATCGTGGTTGACATTTCCTGCAATAGATAAAATAATATTATTGGGCGCATAGTGAGACTTGTAATATTGATAAAGCTGGTCACGGGTAATTTGATCAAATAGACTCCTATACCCTATAATGGGATGCCGATACGGATGCTGTAAATACGCATGCTTAAAAACCAAATTGCTTAATACCCGCTCAGGACGATCTGCGTATAAATCCATTTCACCATGAATAACAGTACGCTCACTCTCCACCTGAGAAACATCAAAAACAGAATTACTTAACATATCCGCAACAATATCAATGCCCTGCTTAAACGCCGCCTTGGGAAGGTCTACTGTGTACATGGTGTAATCGAGGCTAGTATGCGCATTGATATTACCCCCTAAACTTCTTACTTCTTTAGCTATTTCCCCAACAGCACGTCTTGATGTCCCTTTAAAAAGCATGTGCTCAACAAAATGGGAAATACCCATTCCCAAATAAGCACCTTCAGTTGCAGACCCCGCCCTAACATAGGCGTAAATAGATACAGTCTCAATGGATGGAATAGGTTCAATAAGAACTGTTAAGCCATTTTCTAGGATATGTTTTTCTACGTAAACATTACTAGCAGATAAAGCGGTGGGAAGAAGGAGAAGGAAAACAATCGATATGCATCTTATAAACATTAATCTCTTTTCCTGCCATATTCATCCAACAACTTGCGGATGTCATTAGATGAATTACGCATAATCTGAGAACATATAAAAATCACTAAAGAAAAATGCCAAACATCCTCAGGACAAACCACTAAACCAGCCGCTGTATCCTCTTCTCGTTGCAGCTGATTGCCAAAATGCTTAATCGCGTCATCTACGCCACCCTCGAAAACTTCTAATGATTGCGTCTTATTATCATACTTAAGCGATGGCAAGCTAATGCCGCGTACTAACAAGAAATTCACCATTGCATCTTCACTAAAAAAATCGTGACTAGCGTCAAAATCGAATCCTTCAAATTGTGGCGCATGAGGAGGAAGAATCAAGGATGGCCGCTCCACAACAACCTCCCCTTTACGCACCACTGTATCACCCTGGTTAATTGATGAAGCTGATAACAAAATATATGGCACATGGGTTTCACTAAAGGTCTGTAAGCCCATAATACGGGAACGAACAATGGTTGTATGGCTTAAAGCTTTTTCCCAAGAAGATTGAATATCCATTATTAACTCTTTAGTCTTAATTTAAAATTTGATTGTAACTGCGACTGATTTTTAGCTTCAATCCTCACTTCAAGCAAATTAGGATTCTTCCCATTGCGACGCAGCTTTAAACTATTGATATACAAAGCCACTTCCTGTTCAACGCCTTGACTTACACGCACCAATCGGCCCTGCCTAATCATATACTCAACAGCCCCTTCAGCCATATTAATAAAAGCTATCCGCCCATGCCATTGCCCATCCGCCGGCACATCCTGCAAGCTCGACTCTTTTGCATTACGCAAATCAATCATTAAACGCCCCACAACCTTCCTGGTTTCTTTAGCAAG
>CAYNTZ010000119.1:0-6272 GCA_964400365.1 uncultured Planctomycetales bacterium
AATCGCCAGCGCCACCAAGATTGGAATATACAATCTCCCATTCATGGGGTGATCCGCGATATGCCCCTGATAAAACAGCATGAGTAAAAGAAGCCCGCCAAGGCTCAACACCGACACTGAAAATAAAACAATCTTTTCCCTGCTTATATACCGCTCCCTAAACAAGATGCATTTACACAAATAATACGCCATACCCAAAAGCCCCGCCCAGGTTAGAATACCCGCATATCCCAAATGACCTGATAAATCCAAAACATACTTAAAGAACAAATGGAAATTATGATTTAAATTTGAAAATTGGAAAGCCTTAACCCAAGACCCTCCCTGTAAATTACTATCCGAAACACCCAGCAAGATAATTCGCTGCCAAATAAGTGATAGGAAGAAAAATGGCATAAGCCCCCATATGCAAGATTCCCCCAGCATTTTCACGCGTAAATACCCTGCCGCACTAAGCACTACAAAGACAACTAGCAAAAATAACACTGACTCGTATCTGACATTAGCCAGCATCACCAAATTCATCGCTAAAAAAATCAAAGACAAATGATCAGGAGACTTTAAATAATGGCGTAAGCTTACAAAAGAAAGGAAAATAA
Source organism: uncultured Planctomycetales bacterium (assembly GCA_964400365.1). GTDB lineage: Bacteria > Omnitrophota > Gorgyraeia > Zapsychrales > Fredricksoniimonadaceae > CAYNTZ01. Next base: position 600 of record CAYNTZ010000119.1, read on the forward strand.
AAAACAAATTAAACAGTTCAAAACTAGCGGAAGCGGCGCTTAAACAAATTAATGGATGACTTAACAGCAATATCATTGCCGCATAGGCCCATACCGCACCGATAACAGGCTGCACAATAAGGTACATTAAGAATAATATGCCCCAAAGCACAACAAAATTCAGGATAAAGGCATTGTGCGGGTCGTACCCTAACAGGTTATGCAAAATAGATACTGTAAATGGAAATAAAAACGGCCTCTTTTCTGTAACTGATTCCGCAGAAGACCAAAACATGCCATAATACCACTTCCCTTCAGTGACATTATTGACATTCTTACCAAAGGTCATTGATTTTGACACTGACAATAAATTCGTCTCATCACTTAAAACGCGGTAATCATTATTAACGGACAAGAAAATCACCATGGAAAACAAAAAGGCTATCAGCAGTGGCCATATGTACATATTAGGCTTAAACTGCGCCTTGATTTGCCAGTGCCGGCAGAAAATAGCTGTCACCACGGCCCAAACAATAACTAAAGAAAAAACCACATAGTACGAAATATGCGTAAAGAAGAATTGGGTTGTCTCTTTATTAAAACAACTAACCAACAAGACCAACACCCATGTTAATCCTAAAACAACATTAAGCAGCAATTTCACAACATGTTCATTCGAGGCGTTCTTTAACATAATTCTCCTTTTACTCAAATCTCAGATGGGCTTCTAAAATCAACATAAACATCTTTTTTTCTTTTAAATACACGCGTACCCATGCCGCCCTTATAACGTTCGGGATTAGCGTTCCATTCTCCTTGCCTTGAAATTTCCTCAAAATACTTCTTCATGTAACGGTCAAATAATCGCCCGTAATCTTTTCCAAATTTTCCCCACGCCCCAAACCCCGCATACGCAACCGCCCCTTGCACAATATAATCTATTTTCTTACTTTCTAAATTCTTAATCAAACTAAATTCCTGCTGCGGGGTAACCTTAATTAATTTATAAAAACCCAATAGCCAATCAGGCAGCGGTTTTTGGGCCAAATAATAATAGAGACCCAAGGTAGGGAAAGCATAAAAATGCTTTTCTTTGGGGATATTAGTTTCTAGATATTTAGCCGTATCTAGCATGCTCTTAATATCCTTGGGATGTTCTGTAACATAAATATTTATCCCCCTGAATTCAAAATACTGCTCAGGCTTCTGGAATCGCTCAGTAAACTTCCAATGCTGGTACCCTAAAGAGACGCTCATCCACAAAACACCTAGAGCAACCAGCATTGAAAACACCCAATGGGCCCGCACACAAGCCTGGGCAACCACATAACTAATCAACATTAAAGAAATCGGTTTCCCCCAGTATAGCTGATAAGATACCCTACTCTTAATAAATTCATGAAAGCCGCAAAAAACAAAAACAACCAAAACAGCTAATATAACCGCGTGACGCCTCCACTGAGCTTTACCTTCCTTAAATATAAATGAATATGCCACAACCCACGCCATTGACAAGGCAGCAACAAGCATAATAATATAATCATACCTGTTATGGCGAAGCTTATCACAAGTGACCTTAATAAGATAAAATATCCCGCCGATTAACGAAGGTCCGCGTGTATCATTCGTAAATCCGTTAGGATATGGGAAACATTGGTATATTTGATGCCAGGTAAGCCCCTTAATAAGGAACCCGTAAACTAAAACCCACCCATTCAAAAGCACTAATGCTACCAACACATAAACAAGGAATCTCTTCAGCGTCAAGTTCCTATGCAGGAAAAAATCCAACAGGAGCAATGAAATCCCAACCCCCACCAAGAAAACAATCCCAAAATTTAATTTAATCAAGCCAAGCAATAAAAGAAGGACTGCAGACCATGCGATATACTTAAACCGCTGAACTTGGGCATAGGACAAAACTGACCATAAAAGCCCAATTTCAATGCAAATCCCCATATAATGAGAAAAATTATGCTTAAACTCCGGAAGCAACGCAATAGCCAGCAGCGCGCTGAGAAAAGCTGCCCGGTTGGACATAATGCAACGGGCTGCCAAGAAGAATACACCCGCAAAAAATGCCTTAAAAAGCAACCTGGCAATAATCAAACTATGAATATCCGAACCAAGAAACTTAAAAAAAACCGCGTTATAATAAAGCGGTAATGGGCCATAATTCCATGCAAAATCTTTATATGGAAGGCTCCCTTTAAGCACTGCATCTACGGCAAATAAATTAGCCCCGACATCTCCTGTTGTGAATCCATCCTGCACAAAAAGACGCGGCCAATCAAATAAGCAACTTAATAAAACACAAAGTATGAAAAGTAGTTTTATATTATTGAACATTACCATATAATAACGAAAAAACATTTCCCTTCAAAAGCAATAATCATAAAAATCTTTCATGTTAGACAAAAAGACTTTTTTTTACCGAAATCCTGCTTTTTTCCTGCTCTTATTTGTCTTCCTGATTGCCTTACCCTATTGCCTCTCGTACCAAAACGCCTGGGTTCAGCCTGAACTAATCCGCCTTAAAGCCGGCGTAATTAAAACAGGAACCGCCTTAAACGTAAAAGACATCCAAAATGGGCTCTTTTGGCAATTTTTTGAATATGCCCCCCGCTGCACGCGGCCATTATCATCTTATTTCGAAATTATAGATACCAAATTCCGCATTTGGCTATGGAATTACATCCTGCCCCATCCCAGCCTATCATTAAGTTGGATATTTTCTCTAATTATAGCCCCTATCCTGGTTTTTAAATTACTACGTAATTATGGCATTGGCACTAATATTGCCTACGCCATGACCGCTTTTTATCTTATTACCCCAGGCATCTTAAGCGGTGAGGCCATGTTATTCAGGCCAGCCAAACCAATGGCTAATTTCTTCATCTTATTTTCACTTTACCTAGCTTCCCGGTTAAACCAAAAAAACAAAGAACCATCCTTCCTTGGTTTCTTTTATCTCTGGGCCACAACAGCCCTATCTTTTTATTGGGACGAAACAGCCCTGATCTTATTTCCCGCCTTATTCTTTATTTTTCCGCATCTTTTTAAAGCAAAGAAACAACTCCTGCTTTGGCTATCACTCCCTATCATCACCTTTATCGGTTATTATAAAATTATCCCCTTCCTCTGTAACCTAGCCGGACACGGCCAACCTAAAATCCTTAAATATAACAAACTAGCTAATTTCTTTGATATTAATTTAATTAACTCTTCATTAAAATATCTATACCACAACACCATTAATCTTGTTTTCGATACGATGGGGATTTTTACCGTTCCAGTAAACGCCCCTTATTACATCAAATTAGGCATCATCCTTTGCGCATGCTCTTGGGCACTTATTTTATTTTATTGCATCAGGTCAAAGCTAAAATGGAACCCTCTTTTCATCTTCTTATTATTCCTCATCTTATTCTTTAATGCGCTAATGACCGTAACTATGCAAACCTGGGGGCCTTATTATTATGGGTCATTTTGGTCAATCTTCTTTATTATTTTCATTGCCGACATGATCAATAACGCCAATATCCCACCTCGGACACTTACCATCTGCTTCTTTTTTATTATTTTCAGCACCATTCATTGCTTTATTGGCACAAACAATATCTATAAAAGATACCATTGGTATCCCTATAGCCCTGGCACTATTTCTGAATATTTTAATACAAAACGCATCCGATTTAATCCGAATGATGAACTGCCCTTTAAAGGCAAAGAACTTAAAGATAACACCCTGCTGTACTGGGCACAGGTTAGAAACGGCATTAACATAGACTCCTTCTACCTGCCTAAAGAACTCGGCTGGCTACCTATTGAAGTTGAGCCTACAAAAGCCTACAACAGATACCTCCCTGGCTTAGTATTAAAATCTTCCTTTGATGCAAAATTCCCCAATGACAGCGGCATTTACGTATGGTTATGGCAACAAGGATATATGGTGCGAAGCGCTACAACAGGCTGTTTTGTACGTGAAAATATGGAGGCGGTTATCAAGCCTGGACTAATGAAGAAATACCCCTCCCAATGGAAAGAAATATTTGAAATCATGCAGGACGCTGAAAACAGGAAACCAGACTATTTTTATTACAAATCAATTAATCCAAGCCTAAATAACAAAACAATCACTGACGCGCAACCGACATATCTCCAGAACCCATGATACGCAATATTCTTTTCATCATCTTTATTGGTTTTATCGGCTACCTGTCCTTCTTTAAGCCATCTCCCGGAGTATTTAACACCTTCACCTTCTCCGCGATCGCTCCTAAAGACTGCAATGGAACTTGCTGCAACGGATTAATTCCGCCCCTATGCGTTGAACCTGCCTTTAAAGGATTTTTCATAGAAAACATTGTTTTTCTGTTTATCCATTACGTCATCATTGCCTTATTTGGTTATACCTTAATTAAGCCTTTTTGGGCAAATACAGGATTTTGCTACGGCTTAGTATCATCCTTTTTTATCGGGTATATTGCCGTCATCCCCATTATCAGGGTTCTGTCGCTATTCTTCCCCTACACAATGATTTACATACCCGTCATGGTTACTGTATTATCCATTATTGCCATCTTAGAAAGGGAATTTATCGCCTCATGGCCTAACTTCCGCCAACAACAGTTTCAACTATCCCGCTATCTTAAGCATATAGCCTGGATCTTATCCTTTACCATCTTCCTCTTTGGCGCCCTAAGCATTCTTCTTCGTCAAGGAGCTTTTGCCTGGGTTGGACATGGCAATGACCAATACGCCTTCTTGTTAGAACAGTGGCGGCAATCACCACCGGCCCATTTTCCATTAATCGACAAACACTACGATGAACTTATCTTTCATTATTTCCTGACATCATCATTCCAAACTGTGCCAAACCCAGTGATTATCTGGTGGTTGACGCTAGGCCTTATCAAAACATCTATGCTGGCCCTATTTATATCCCTCTTTAAACGGCTCAATATTTCTTCTTTTTTTCCTATTTTATTTACAACCTTCATCTTTATTGGGACAACATCCTTAATTGCCACAAAATATTACATGTTATTAGACTCCTCCAATCTCCTGTTTTTTACAGTGCACTCAGGACGGATTATCGGCATTGCCATTATCGCCTTGCTGCTTGTCAATTCCTTGAAAGATAACAAGGATACCAAATCCATTCCCCCATTAGCGCTCATCCTGATAGGATTAGGCATCACATCGACTTCTATTTCTAACGCCATTTGGCTGCTGCTTGTCAGCGCATGGATGATCCTGTTGCGCATTTCACCTAAAGAACAACCCGCCACAAACAGAACCCTTTTAAGCGGCCAATTGCTTTGTTATACATCAACCATTTCCCTATTATTAATGTATGGGTTACCTTTCAGCAAACCATTTTATATGGTACGAGCCGTTGCCGTGGGTATCTCCTGCTTGCTGTTCTTATGGTATGCATTTGAATACATCAAGCCAACAAACAAACCTGCCATCCATTCACAGGCCATCATCATCCTTAGCATTCTCTTAGGGCTTATCTTCTTAGGAAATGTATGGGTCAATAACCCCATACGCTCAAACACCTATAAACACATTTCAACACTCGCCCTTGAAACACCTATTTATTTACTGCCACCCTATACAGGACCTCGGGCAGAACCTGGTTTTAAAGGCACTTAGGCCTTGGGTGATTACCGCGCTCAAGGTCCT
>CAYNTZ010000120.1:0-6246 GCA_964400365.1 uncultured Planctomycetales bacterium
AAGGATTTGCTGGCGCTAGGCGTAACACCTAATAAAAGTTTGGATATCAAATTCCCTATTTTGCCTGAACATTTGTATGCGCATTTTATTAGGGGTTATTTTGATGGTGATGGTTCCATTTCTGTTTCCAATAATGCTTGGCGTGTTAGCTTTGTTTCAGGATCAAAGGCTTATTTAGAGAGTTTAGTTAATACTATATCGACCTGTACAGGAATAGCCATAAGGCCAGTATATTCCAGACCTTCTCAGAAGGCACATGATCTGGTCTATACAAAAACTTCGGATCTTGTTACGATTTTCAAATTATTTTACGATGAGGTGACGGTTGCTAAAGAGTTGTTTTTAGAAAGGAAGTATCAGAGATTTGTTGAATTCATGTGTGCTCGTGGTTCTAAATAGGCCTATTTAGGCCTATCCTCTTAAGCTCTACAACCGGATATAATATATGTTATGTCAAGTACGTATATAGGAAAGATGAGTTTTGCTGTTATTTAAGCGTCTGTAAAACTATACGCCCTTTTAATCGCTTTTAATCTTGCCAAAAGCTATCACCAACCCCTTTAATACCTTCTTTCAAGCGGTTACATTTTGTAACCACTTCACTTCCTTCAAATATGTATGGACAAAGTACGTACAATATGCTACTCTTTTGTTAAGAAACATTAATGAAAGGATTCTCCTTATGGCAACTATACAAAAAGACACCCGCATTGATCTTAGGATTGGCAACTCTCAAAAGGACTTTTTAGTCTATGCAGCTAGCCTTAAGAATATGAAATTATCTGCCTTTGTCTTAAGCTGCGCGATTAAAGAAGCTGAAGATCTTTTGGCTAATAAGACTCAATTTGCCTTACCTGAAGCTCAATGGAAAGCCTTTAGCGCAGCCTTAGACCGGCCTGCACGCGAAAACGCCAAGCTTAAAAAGCTTTTCAAGGCCGGGGAAGTCTTTCATGGATAAGCTTAAGAATCCAATCCTGCTTGATCGGCACCATAATCTTGATGACTTTGACTGCGGCGCCGAACCGTTAAATAATTATCTTAAGAACTTCGCTGTGATTAATAATCAAAACGGCGCAGCCAGGACATATGTTACAATTAAAACTAACAAAGTTTTTGGTTACTACACATTAACGGCAGGATCTGTTATTAAGAACACAACGCCGCATCGCGTCGGTAAAGGTCTAGCCGCTCATCCAGTGCCAGTGATTATTATCGCACGCTTGGCTGTTGATAAGACACAACAAGGGCAAGGCGTTGGTAAGGCATTGATACGCGACGCTCTTTTAAGAATCGTTGAAGCCGCTGAAATCATTGGCGGTCGAGCAGTCTTGGTTCACGCTAAAGACGCTCTCGCTAAACATTTTTATGAACAATTAGGCTTTGAGCCTTCCCCTATTGATCCGCTTCATCTTTATCTTCTTATTAAAGATATAAAGAAGACCTTAGGGCTTTAAAACCTGAATAAAATAATCCCAATAAATAACATATTTCTGTGCTATGCTAGGGACTTAAATTTAATAAGGAACTTAAGACTTTTACCATGGAAGAAAAATTTCAGGCTCCTCACGTAACATTTCACGACCTAACCATTGACCCTAAGATTCTTGAAGTCTTGGACCAAAACGGTTTTATTGTGCCGACCCATATCCAAGCCCAAGCTATTCCTACAGCGTTACAAGGCAAGGATATTCTAGGTATTGCTCAAACTGGTACCGGCAAAACCTTGGCTTTTGCCATACCCATGATTCAACGGTTAATGACAACACCTGGTCGCGGCTTGGTCTTAGCTCCAACTCGTGAATTAGCGGCTCAAATTCATGAAACTTTTAAGAAAATCGGCGCACCGCTGGGTTTTCATTGCGCAGTATTGATTGGCGGGGATCCTATGCAGGGTCAGATACGCCAATTAAATAGCAACCCACGCATCGTGATTGCCACACCTGGCCGCTTGATTGACCATATGCAGCAGCAAATCACCCGCATGGATGACGCGGTTATTGTGGTCTTAGATGAAGCAGATCGCATGCTTGATATGGGCTTTATCCCGCAGGTTGAAACGATTTTTAAATATGTTTGCCCTTATGATCGCCAAACCATGCTGTTTTCAGCGACCATGCCGCAGGCGATTGTTGATATTTCAGCAAAGCACATGACTGCTCCAGTTCGTTTTGAAGTTACACCACAATCAACCACGGCAACGACAGTTTCTCAAGAACTTTACATCGTAAGCAACGATAATAAAAATATGCTTCTGGAGAAATTGCTCCAGCAATATAAAGATTCCGTATTGGTTTTTTCCCGTACCAAACTTGGCGCGTCCCGCTTGGTTAAATATTTACGAACCAAACATATCCGAGCCGCTGAAATTCATTCGGACAAGACTCAGGAACACCGTTTTGCGGCCCTGGAAGCCTTTAAGAACGGCCAAGTGCGCATCTTGGTGGCTACAGACATCGCTTCCCGCGGTATTGACGTTAAAGACATTTCCTTAGTGGTTAATTACGATATGCCGGATGAAGCAGACAGCTATGTGCACCGCATTGGCCGTACCGGTCGTGCCGGCAAAACTGGCCATGCCATCTCCTTTGCTTGCCCTGATCAAGGCGATATTGTTGCTGATATTGAAAAAACCATCAATATCCCCCTCCCTGTCGTTAATCACCCCGATATGCCGAAGGAATTATTTGGTAATCCAGCAAAGAAATATACCAAGGAAGCTTTTAAAGGTCGTCGCCGCCGTTAAATAAAAAACCCTCTGGTTTTTGGCCAAAGGGTTTTTTATTAAAACTTTTATATCTTATTTCTTAGCTTTAATTAAACAGCAGCTGTCGTGAGAGCTAAAGTGTAGCCCTACGCAGGCTATTAAGACATATAGGTAAACATGCCCAGCATCTTGCTTAGCCAACACTAATCCAAAAGCCAAGGAAACCAACAAGAAGGCTGTAGCAATCCACCCTTCTCTAAGCTTAACGCCTAGGATAAGCCATATTGCCACTGCTGCTTCTGCGAAGGGAAGCAAATTAGCATATAAGCTGACCAATCCAGCAGGTAAAATCGTTCCTGCAAACATGCCAGTGATGCTGCTAGCTGAAGCTTCCAGTCCCCCTGAGAATTTACTTATTGCCGCAACGGCAAAAAGCGAGGCTATTGCTGTTCTAAGTATTAAGGAAATCCAAGCCTGATCTGTACAGTTTTTCATAAGCTTATTCCCCCTTTTAGGAGCGCGTCAATGCGCTTAGAAATATTATAACTCTAAAAAACTTATGTGTATGAGGGAATTTAAAAAATTAATTACGGGAAGATTTAAGCAAGGATTTGGCTGGCCGGCGCTTAACCTTAAGGTCTACATACTTAACCCCCACATGGTAATAACCGCCTTTATTGCGGGAAGCACGAACCACCTTGCCATAACCATTAAAGATATCTAAGACGCCTGACATGACCACTTGCAATTCGATAACATCATCTGGATGATAACTAATAGCGCTAACAAATAATAGGCCGCTTAAGGACATATTTTCCGTCGTGGATAATTGCCACATGGAATTAACCTTCTTGCCGTCATGCTTAACCAAGCGGTGACGTACAGTCACAATACGCTTAGCGCGGATACTGTCGCGGCGGTCATCAAAATTTGTTGGTATTTTCTTTGCCATAGATTTCTATTCTATCTTTATGGAAATAGACGTCAATATTATTCTTAAATGGATCCTAGACCAACCAGCAGGTTATTTAGGTCCTAACATATCTCCAGGACGCACAAGCGCATCAAATTTTTCTGCCGTCAAAAGCCCTAGAGCCACCGCTGCTTCCTTCAAGGTAATATTTTCCGCAAAGGCTTTTTTAGCCACCTTGGCCGCATTATCATAACCAATATGTGGATTAAGTGCGGTCACCAGCATCAAGGAATTATCCACGTGTTTTTTGATATTGGCGCTATTAGCATCAATACCAACAACACAGTTATCCGTAAAACTCTCACACGCATCAGCCAAAAGGCGGATAGAATTAAGCACATTAAAGATAATCACCGGCTTATAGACATTTAATTCAAAATTACCACTCGCTCCCCCAAAGGTGACTGCCGTGTTATTACCAAAAACCTGCACACAGACCATGGTCATGGCCTCGCACTGTGTGGGATTAACCTTACCAGGCATAATGGAAGAGCCCGGTTCATTCTCAGGCAGATGCAACTCCCCTATCCCTGAACGCGGGCCTGACCCTAACCAGCGCACATCATTGGCAATCTTCATTAAGGAAGCCGCTAAGGTATTTAGGGCGCCGGAGAACTCAACTAAGGCATCGTGGCTAGCTAAGGCTTCAAATTTATTGCGGGCACTCTTAAATGGCTTACCCGTAATTTTAGCAATTTGTTCAGCGGATTTAACAGCAAATTGCGGATGTGTATTAAGCCCTGTACCGACGGCGGTTCCACCTAAGGCTAATTCATAGACCCGCGGCAAGGAGGCTTCAATGCGTTCAATCGCATTATTAAGCTGTTGCACATAGCCGGAGAATTCTTGACCTAAGGTTAAGGGTGTTGCATCCATTAAATGGGTGCGGCCAATTTTAATCACATCAGCAAATTTATTGGCTTTAGCCTGCAAGGCATCTTTAAGTTTACGCACCATCGGGATTAAACGGCGATGCACTTCTTCAACCGTAGCGATATGCATGGCGGTTGGAAAGGTATCATTCGAAGACTGCGCTTTGTTGACATCATCATTAGGGTGAATCGGTTTCTTACTGCCGATAACGCCGCCTGCCAGTTCAATGGCACGATTGGAAATAACTTCATTAGCATTCATATTGGTTTGCGTACCAGAACCTGTTTGCCAAACCACTAACGGAAAATGTTCATTTAGTTGACCAGCAATCACTTCATCAGCCGCACGCACAATCAGGTCAGCCTTATCCGCAGGTAAAATCCCCAGCTCTTTATTAGTTAAGGCAGCCGCCTTTTTTAGAATGCCTAAGGCACGGATAAACTCAGCAGGAAATTTATCGCCGCCGATTTTGAAATTTTCTAATGAGCGCTGCGTTTGGGCACCCCAATAAACCTTTGAGGCAACCTTAACTTCACCCATGCTGTCTGTTTCAATGCGAAAATCCATACCAACCTCGTCGTTATTTGATCGGTGCAATGCCAGCTAAATCGCCGATCACATTGGTTAAATCGCTTCCTTGCGGCACTACAATCTTGGTATTGTTTGCTAATGATTTTTCTGCAGCTTCCAGGCGACGTAAGATTTGTGCATTGCCAGTGAAATATTTGTTAGCCGCTTCGTTGACTAGTTGAATAGCCTCAGCCTCCCCTTGTGCTTGCAGGATGCGGGCTTGTTTAATACCTTCAGCTTTTTTAATCTCAGCGCGCTTTTGACCGTCAGCGGCAGTTTCAGTAGCAGTGGCAAAGTCGATAGCGGCGATCTTTTCGTTTTCAGCCTTCACAACCTTGTTCATGGTCTCTTGCACGTCCTTGGGCGGATCAATTTCTTTTAACTCAGTACGTACGATTTCTAAACCCCAATCTGCGGTTTCACGTTCCAAGATGGTATGTAATTCTGAATTAATGCGGCCGCGTTCACTGTTAGCGCTTTTTAATGTCATGGTACCGATTATATTACGCAAGGTGGTGCGCGCGAGGTTTACAATCTGCCATTGGTAATTACCCACATTGTATTGGCAATTCTTGACGCTACTTTCATCGGTCTTTACTTTAAAATAGACTTGCGCATCAACCTTGGCGTTTAAATTATCGTTGGTGATGATTTCTTGCGGTTCAGCATCAACCATCTGCTCAGTAATATTAACCAAATACATATTTTCTACAATAGGGATAATCCAGTTAAAGCCCATGTTTGCAAAGCGGTGATATTTACCTAAACGCTCAATTAAGCCGCGATGCGTTGGGCGTACAATGCGAATACCAGCAAAGAAAATAAAAATCGCAAAAACAATAACAATTAATCCGCCTTCCATAATCCACTCCTAGCTCTTCAATAAATAATTTGTTAATAAACGCACCCCAGCGCCGGTGGCGCCGTGGTTAAAATACATCCGGTTTGATCCATCCACAAAGCAGGTTCCGGCAATATCCAAATGCGCCCATGTGGTTCCTTCGGTGAATTGATGTAAAAATTCAGCCGCGGTACAGGCCCCTCCCCCTTTGACAGAGGAAGTATTCTTTAAATCAGCAATTGGACTTTTGATATAGTCTGCAATCTCTGCATAAATCGGCAGGCG
>CAYNTZ010000121.1:0-6242 GCA_964400365.1 uncultured Planctomycetales bacterium
AAGATCGAGGCAATATTAAGTATCTTGCCTTGGCCCCGTTTCTTCATCAAGATGGCGGCCTGTTTCATTAACAGCATGACGCCCGTCAGATTAACCTGCAAAATCCTATCCCAATCGGCTTGAGCAATTGCATCAATGGGCTGCACCTTATTGATGCCGGCATTATTTACCAAGACATCCAAGCGCGGGAGCTTTGCCATTTGTGTTAAGAATAAATCAACGCTATTTTGATCTGACAAATCCAAGGGCCAATACGTCAAACGCGGGTGCGGCTTACCGGTTGATTTAGGCGCAGTGCCGGTGATAATCACCTTAGCACCCTGTTCCAGGAAACAGCGGGCCATGGCCTTGCCTAAACCCCGTGTCCCACCTGTCACCAACACCAGCTTGCCTTCAAATGCTTTCATAGACGCCTGCCTTTAAGATTTTTGCTTAAATGTTAAATAGGTCGATATCAAATGATTAATAATTAAATGCACATCCTCGACCGGCCCGTATTGGCCCTGGGCCGTGCTGACCACCAGGGACACATCACATAAATTTTTCAGCGCGCCGCCGTCAAAGCCCAGCAACCCAATGGCCGTAGCCCCGTGGGCCTTGGCTGTTTCAACAGCACGGATTAAATTCTTGGAATTGCCACTCGCCGAGATCACCACCAAGGCATCGCCCTTTTCAATAATACCGTCGATCTGATGGGCAAAGACATCATCATAACCCACATCATTGGCCAGCGCGGTTAACGACGCAATATTGCTGGTCAAATCAATCAAACGGTAACCGCCCCCGCCATGCCGCTTGGAACCGGCGTGGAAATCATTGACAAAATGCCCGCAGGTTGATGCGCTGCCGCCGTTACCGGCAAAATAAATGCGTTTCTTATCACGGTGAACCGATTCAAAGGCTTGGGTGATCGCAGCCACCGCTTGATGGTCTAACTGATTTAAAATAGCAATCAGATTAGTGGTGTAGGCGCTTGAATAGGCCTTAGGATTAGCGTTGGCATTAAAGATACCCTGCAATGTGTCCATGTGTTTCTCCATATTATTGACCTGCCTTCTTGGTTATATCCGGATTAGGGATATTCCAGCGCCGGCGCCAGGCTTGATCTGCATAATAAACCCGGTACACCGTTCGCATGGTTTCCAAGGCTTCCTGACTGCCGCCCTGTTTAATCTTCTTATTACCGAGGATCGCCTTGGCAAAATCAAAAACTTCATCGTGCCAGGAATTGTCCTCGTTATAACGGATCATCTCTTCATAGGGATCCCCCGCATCTTTATCCTTAGCATGCACAATGGTGATGGTCTCCGCCCCATAGGACTTAGTGCTTGATAAAATGCCTGAAAGGATAATGGAACCCTTGGTCAGATTCACCGCTAAATTAAAGGAATGCCGCCACTGGGTGGCTGATGAATGCAGTTGAGCCACCACGCCATCCTTGGTGCGCATTAAGGCGTAGGCATTGTCTTCCACATCATGATGCCAAAAATCGTTGGAGACAAAGCTATTGACCTCGACGAATTCACCGGCGAAGAGGCGCATCAAATCAACCATATGAATGCCTTGATCTAAGAATATCCCGCCACCCGCCAAGGCGCGCTTGGTGCGCCAATCCGAATCAAAGCGAATGATCTTTGATTTCCCGTAAACGCCGCGCAAATTTAAAATCTTGCCTAATTTCCCACTGCGGATAATCTGCTGGGCCTTGCGCACCGACTCATGGTAGCGGTGATTAAAGCCGTACATTAATTTCTGGCGCGGGTGTTTCTTTTCACAGGCAATGACGCGCTCAATATCAGCCACGTCCCTTCCGGGCGGTTTTTCGCAAAACACATGCAAGCCCTTGCTTAAACCCGCAATGGTCACCTCCGGTGCCAGGTAATTAGGCATGCAGACAAATAAAACATCCAAGGGCTCTTTTAACAGCTGGGTGTAATCCTTCAGGCACTTGACCGCTGTTAAACGGTTGGCTGTATTGGCAAATTCCTGGTCACAGACCGCCGTGACCTTCATCTGCGGGTGTTGGTCAATGAATTGGTGACGAATCTTCCCCACCACCCCATAACCGGCAATCCCGACACGCAATTGTTTCTTCATTACTTCGCCCCTTGTCCTGACCCCGTCAAATATTGAGACAGCAGCCCGTCGTTGCGTTCGCCTAAACGTTTGGATTCAACCTGCTCATCCAAACGCACCCAGCGGCGTTCTTCATTACTCCTATATAAGGCATGCAGGAGCCTGATGGTATTAAGCCCGTCATTAAATTCCACCGGCGAGGGCTTACCGTGGCTTAGGGCAGCGACGATCATCTCATAAACTTTATGATGGCTAACCCCATAGGCCATGGGCACCTCTTCGCTATACACAGCCTGATCCGCCGGGCACAGTGAAAAAGTTTCTAATTTATTACAGCAGATCCCGCCTAAGACCGCCAAACCCTTACTGCCAACCACCGACACCGATGCTTCAAAATCATCGGGCCTGGCCGCCATGGTGATTTCAATTTGGCCCAAGCCGCCATTCTTAAATTTAACAATGCTAACCCCGGTGTCCTCGGCTTCCAATTTAGCGCCCAGCTGAGCAAATAAGGAATGCACCTCTTCAATTTCACCGGCTAAGTAACGCAGGATATCCACATAGTGAATACCTTGATTAACGTGCGCGCCCCCATCCATCGCAAAGGTCCCGCGCCAGGCAGCTAAATCATAATAGCGTTGAGGACGGCACCAGCGCACCCGCACCGTAGCCAAAACCACATCGCCTAATTCCCCGTTGAGCAAGGCTGATTTCACCCGCTGCACCGCCTTATTAAAACGATTTTGATAGACGGGAAAAATCCGCACACCCTTGCTCGCGGCTAAGGCATTTAATTCCAAACCATGCGCCACGCGCAAGACCATGGGCTTCTCTAAAAGGATATTCACCGGCTTGTAGTTTAAAATATCTTTAACATGTTCGTAATGGGCACCCGTCGGTGTAGCAACGACCACGATATCGAGATTTTCCTTGTCCAGCATCTGGTGATAATCCGTATAGGCCTGTGAGCCTCCCTTTTGGGCGTGACTCTTAGCCTTCTCCTCATTCATATCACAGGAGGCCACCAGCTTAATGCCCTCGACCCCGGCTAGCATGTCAATATGATGAAAGGCCACCCGGCCGCATCCGATAATACCTAAACGTAATGGTTGGCTCACTATCCCCTCCCGGCTGTTAAATTGTCGTGTTGGCGTTTGCGCAGGCATTCCTCGGCCTGGGCAATATGCGCGGGGATATCCACCCCGACATTTTCAATCGCGGTATGCACCAGGCGCACATCAAATCCATATTCAATCAAGCGCAGCATATGAGTGTCCTCGCTGTTTTCCAAATAACCTTTCGGGGTTTTAGCAAAACGCTTAATCGACGCGGCCGGCCACACATATAAACCCACATGCTTATAGTATTGGGGGCTGCGTTTCTTAAAATCATGCGGGATGGGGCTGCGCGAAAAGAACACCGCCCTGCCCTGATCACCGACAACAATCTTCACATTATTAGGATCAAGGGCTTCTTGGGGCGTAATATTCGCATACTGGGTGACCACATCAAAGTCCTTATATTTAAACGCCTGCTCGATAAAATCATCCACGTCCTGGGGCAATAAGGTGGGCTCATCACCTTGAACTTCGACGACATAATCAGCGCCTACCTTCTGGCAGATTTCATCGGAACGCTCCGCACAATTGCGGTGCTCAGGCGAGGTCATGAAATACGGGATCCCTTTCGCTTCACAAAATTTACGGATATCCTCATGATCGGTGCCTACATAGACGTCTTTCAAATTCTTACAACCCTTGCAAATCTCATAAACCCACTGCAACATTTCCTTGCCTAGGATCTTGGCTAAGGGCTTACCGTAAAAACGGGATGATTCCATCCTCGCCGGGATAACGCCCACCACCTTCTTATTTCTTAATTCATGCATGCTCATGAAACAACCTCCGCTAATTTAATCACTGCTTTAAAATGCTCCATAAACAATTCCATCTGACTGCGGGGACCGACGGTAATCCGGATCAACCCATCCACCGGCACACCCTTAAAGGGCCCCTTAATCCACACGTGACGCGCTTCCAAGGCCTTAACAATCTTAGCCGCGTTTAAATCTGCTGGCAGACGAATAAAGACAAAATTAGCCACCGACGGATAAACATGACCGCCTATGGTCTTGAAGGCTTCTGTCAAATAGGCCTTACCCTCATTAACATCCTTCACGTGGGCCGCGGCAATTTCCGGGTGATCAATAAAATATTCCGTAAACTTGGCTGAGACACTGGTGATGTCATGGGTTAATTTTACCTTATACAAATTATTGATATTGCACGCCTGGCTGGCTAAGTAGCCGACCCGTAGGGGCGCAATCCCATAAGCCTTAGATAAGGTGCGCACGATGATGAGATTGTCATACGCTGTTAAATGGCCCATCATGGTGCCCTCATAAAAATAATGATAGGCTTCATCGACGACCACCAAAGCATTGTGCTTTGCGGCAGCCTTAATCACGGCAATGATTTCCGTCTCGCTCATGGCAGTTCCGGTGTGATTGGGATTAGCCAAGATCACCAGCTTGGTATTGGCATTGATTTTCTCAATGACGCGCTCAACCGGCAGGGAAAAATCCGCATTATATTCCACAAAGACCTTCTTGGCGCCGAACATATCGCTATACACGGCAAACATGCCATAGCTAGGGTTTAGCATCACCACTTCCTCGCCGGGATTCACATAGGTGTCATAAATCATGCGGATGGCGGTGTCAGAGCCATAGGTCAACAAGAGCATATCCCGCGATACTTTTAAGGAGGCGGCTAATTTTGCATACACCCCTTCCAAGGCCGGATAGGCCACCACTTCTTCGGGGGTAATGGTTTTCCATACCGCGTCGAGCACGGCCTGCGGCAATGCCGTGGTGCGTTCGTTGTGGTCTAAACGCATCACCTTGCCGATGCGCTCTTCCGTGTTTGTTGCGGCCCGTGAAATTTTCTTTAAGATATCCCTGGGTTCAATCATAGATTTAAATTCACCTCGACTGTTGTTGATACATGATTGGTTTGCTTGGTAATCAATACAAAGGCCATATAAATCTTATCCGCCTTGATGCGCGCTAAGGCTGAGGGTGGATGGGCATAGCCCTTCACCTCAATCTTGGCCGGTGCCGGCACCAATGACTTTAAGAAATCCAAATGTGCGTTAATATTGCACACATAATACGGCAAGGTCTGGGTGGCCCCTTCTTGATGCAATAAATTCACATCCATCTCACCTTCGACCGAAGGCCCATCCGTCAATCTAAAATCACACAACACATAGCGACGAGCCACCCGGTACATGTCCTTGACAATATCTTCATAGCGGGAATTTAAATGCAAGATCCCGCTGGAATGCACCAGGTCAAATGAATTGTCCGCCACCTCCAGGGATGTGCCGTCCCCCACCATAAAGGTATCCTCGGGGTGACGCGCGCGGGCAATCTGGATAAAACGTTCAATAATATCAACCCCGGTGTACTTTATCGAGGAATTATAGCTTTTAAAAATCGTGCTAAAATCCCCGCAGGCACAGCCTAGGTCCAGGCAATTATCAACCTTGGCTAAGACCTCAGGCAAAAAGAATTTCTCCGAGCGATAAAGCTGTTCGGGACGACTACGCTTATCAATAAAGAACTGCTCATTGCCTTCCAAGCCCCAGACCTGCTGCTCCTTATACACCTGCTGATTAATCTTTGGATTTACCGCCATATCAACCCTTCCTACCCGTTGTGACAAGTGTATCAACCAATCTTAATAAACGCTCACCCGCCCGGCCATCTAAATGACCCCATTGCCCGGCACAAGCCCTTTGCCGCGCGCACATATCGTTGTAATACGCTTCATCCGTCGTCAACCGCGTTAAGGCATCCTTAAATTGCGCCTTGGTTTTTACCATCACCACCCCTTCACCCTCCCGGTAGGCGGAAAAACCATAGCCCCATAAATCATAACAAACAACCGGTTTACCGCAGGCTGCAGCAGACCGGATCACCGCCGAGGGTTCTGATACAAAAATATCAGCCAAGGGGGCGACATCAATAATACTGCTTGATATAATCCGCGTATTCTCCTGCTGCAATGCAGTTAACAAGGCCGTATCTGTCCTTGGATGCGGACAGATAATCACATAACAATCCTGCAAATTTCCAAAACTCTTCATCCAAAACTGCAATA
>CAYNTZ010000122.1:0-6117 GCA_964400365.1 uncultured Planctomycetales bacterium
ACGCATGGCCAAATTAAATCAATTAATTATTGATCGGCAAGCCTCTGGATTGCGAGATGCTGCGACTGGTTTGGTTGGGCAGATTAAGGTCTTTATTCCTTTAGGTGGTTTGGTTGACTTGGGCGCTGAAAAGAAACGCATGTCTGCTGATATGGCCCAAAAACAAAAAGCCATCGACGGATTAATTGGCCGTTTAAACAATGAAACCTTTGTCAGTAAAGCTCCTGAAGATATTATCCTCAAAGAAAAAGAACGCTTAGAAACGCTCAACAAAGAAGTGGCCGAGCTGCAAAAAGTCTTGGCTAATTTGCTTTAATTCTATGCGCCCTCAAGATGTCCATCACATAGTCCGTTTGGCTCTAGCTGAAGATATCGGCCAAGGTGATATCACTACCAATGCTATAGTTCCAGCTAATTTAAAAGCCAAGGCTGTTCTACGGGCCAAGGCTGATGGCGTTATTTGCGGCTTGATCTTAACCCAGGAAACCTTTAAAACCCTAAGTCTTAAGTTGCAGTTTAAGGCCTTGGTGAAGGATGGCCAACGGGTCAAGAAGGGGCAGACGCTAGCGCGCATTGAAGGCCCAGGACGTGCTTTATTGTCAGGGGAGCGGGTGGCGATTAATTTTTTATCCTATCTTTCTGGCATTGCCACTAAAACCAGGGCTTTCGTCGATGCAGTTAAACCGTATAAATCCATCATCTTAGACACGCGCAAAACCACACCGCTCTTAAGAACCTTGGAACGCTATGCTGTGCGTTGCGGGGGTGGAGTTAATCATCGTTTTAATTTAAATGATATGGCCATGATCAAGGATAATCACCTCGCCGCTTGTGTTAAGAAGCATTCATTGATAGAGGCCGTTAATCATCTTAGGTCAACGACGAAAAAGCGCATTGAATTGGAAGTTGATACCTGGGGCCAGTTTCAAGAAGCCCTGCAATCAAAGGCGGATATTATTTTGTTGGATAATATGACCCCTCAACAAATTAAGCGGGCCGTGATGGAGCGCAATCGCTTAAAAAGTAAGATAGCTTTGGAAGCTTCTGGCGGTATCAACCTGCGTAATGTAAAAAAATACGCGGCCACTGGTGTTGATCGAATTTCAATTGGTGAATTAACTCATTCTAGGCAGGCCTTGGATATTTCCCTAGACTTTGAAGAGCTCTCATGACCTTAATTAAATTATTAACCGTAATGTTATTGCTATTGCCGCTGTCGATTTGTAGGGCCCAGCAAAACGAAGTCATTGATCAGGAAGATATTGCCTCAGGCGCTATCTTTGATGACAAGGCTCTGCTGGATGGTTATGTCCAGAAATACATAGAGGAGCCGCAGGAAACGCTCTTAGCCATGATTGCGGATGATGCCTTAGGGGCATATAAGACGGCTGCAGCTATCAAGGTACTTAAAGAGAATTTTGCGCCTGAATTTTTAGCGGATGATAAGCCGGCGGTATTAAAGCTGTTGATACGCCGACTTAACCGTTCGGATTCGCCATTTGTACAAGTAGAGATTATGCATGCCTTGGTGGCGATTGACCGGTACCAGTATTTTCAAAGCATGGTGCCAGTTTTAATCCAGAAGATGGACCATTATAATCCGGTGGTCAGTGAACTGGCATACAATAGCATTCAAGATATTATTAAAGGTGACCCAAGGGCGAGGGAGGCTCGCATTATATTTACAACCTTAAGAAAGATACTTTTCCTCTCCCGCAATAAAATCCTAAGCGTGACTGTCCCAGACCAACGCCTACGTCAAAAAATAGCCCTCTTGCGTTGGTCGGTGAAGGTGTTGGGAACCCAGGAATTAAAGCGCTTACCTTCCGAAGTGATAAGCCTGCTTTAGTTGTCAAATAATCAAATAATAATTTGCTTTTGTGTCACATAAATAAATTTGCTTTTTGCCAAATATGTGCTATATTTTCACTAGTTCCTTATATTGAAAGCGCTTGCTAAACGTCATTATTTATAAACTCTTATTACCGCGAGAGCGGGAATTCAGCTTTCAATTAAAGGGGACTACAATGTTTAAACGAATAATAGCTTCTTTTATATGCCTTACCTTAATAACTAGCACCTATCAGCCCGTTGCCGCTTCCGAATTTAGTGTCAATCAGCTTCCTGTTCCAGGAACCATGGTAGGAGCGTCCGTGCCTTTTGCTCCCTTGGCGCTTAAGGGCATTGTGGTTGACCCCAAGAAGCCCTTGGAATTCCAATTTATTGTTGATACAGGCAATGGCCCCAAAGACACAGCAGCTGTTAAAGATGAATCCAACCGTTTAGTGAAGTATTTCTTGGCAGGCCTAACCATCCCAGAAGGTGATTTATGGGTTAATCTATCTCCCTACGAAAAAGACCGCACGCTTCCAGAGGCCTTGGGTCAAACCGAATTAGGCCGTGACCTTTTAGCCCAAGATTATATTTTAAAGCAATTAACTGCTTCCTTAATATATCCCGAAAAAGACTTAGGGAAAGAATTTTGGGCCAGGGTGTACAAAAAAGCCCAAGAACAATTTGGCACCACGGAAATTCCGGTTAACACCTTTAATAAGGTATGGATTCTCCCAAACGAAGCGCAAGTTTTTGAAAACAAAACCGCCGCCTATGTAACCAAGGCTACTTTAAAGGTGATGTTGGATGAAGATTATCTAGCCAAGGGCAAGAATGCTTCCACGCAAGCCGCTAGCGTATCATCCAAGATCGTGCGTGAACTCATCCTCCCTGAAATCGAAAAAGAAGTCAACACCGGCAAGAATTTCGCCCCGTTACGTCAAATTTATGAAGCTCTAATCCTAGCTAAGTGGTACAAAGAAGCCATCCAAAACGGCCTATTAGACGCCGTTTATATGAACAAAAACAAAACCAACGGCGTCAACGTCAACGATCCCAAGGTCAAAGAAGAAATCTACAATCGCTACTTACAAGCTTACAAAAAAGGTGCATTTAATTATATTAAGGACTCAGAGCCAACTAATGTCGGGTCTGGCACCACATCTCTTCCAAGAAAATACTTCTCCGGTGGTATCAGCGATTTTGGCATAGTTCATGTGAATCGTACTGGTGTACAAACAGATGTTAAGGGTGACGGTGCCATGATGTCTATACTTGTCGTTTTAGCTGCTGGTGCAGCAGGTGCGGTAAGCATAAAGTTATGGAAAGACAGTCAAGAAAAGAAAGCAATTCAGCAACAAAAGCAAAAAGGTCAAAGAGAAGAGCAAAATCGTCAAAGAGAAGAGAAAAATCGTCAATGGGTAGAGCAAGAAAGATTAAAACTCGATCAGTTAAGACAAACAGACTTAGAATTATATACAGAATTAGAATCAAAATTATCTGAGATTGGTAAGGTAGGTGAATTAGGACAGTTGTTTCCTTATGCTTTGGAATTCAAAAGAAGAGGTTATGGTTTTAAATTGACATTAATAGAGGGGCATTATGGCGTTGGTTGGGATAACTCTGATCAATATTCCGTCACTGAAAGCGAGAAATATTACCCTGAAAGGCTTGAAATTGAACAGGGTAATAAGTTGCCAAGTTCTAGCGCTATGCAAGTGACAAAGCAGTCTGTTAGTGAGGTTAAGAAAAGCAAAGCGATGGTGGCGGGAGGGATGCCGCTTAATTCATTAAGAGATCCGGAAGTTTTAAATGTATTTAGGCAAATTGTTGAACGTAGATTTGATGTGCGAGCGCTTAATGAAATCTATCATTTAGGTGAAGTGCCAGCATTGTTAACTTACCGTGGTGAGCAATTAACTGTGGCTCAATATGCAAATAAGATTGTTCAGTTTTTAATAGAGCGGGTAGATCAAGATCCTTTGGAAGTGTCAAAATCTTTTAGGGAGGAATTCCCTAATATGGCTCGCCCTCCTGAGCTAAATGCAATGTTTGATAAATACATGGATATAAAGACGCGTCAATTTGATTTAGAAGTCATAAAAGATGTATTAGTGCCTGATAGCGTAGTTGCAGATATTGGTGCTGGAAAGAATAAATTGGGTGGCGCAATATTAGAGTATTCAGATGAAAAGAAATTAAATATTCGAGGGGTTATGGGAACTGATTTAAATGATTGGCATGACACTGCGTTGCGTCCCGATAGACGCCTTATGTTCTTTCATCAGAAATCAGGAGTAATTCTACCTTTACCTTCAAATTCTGTGGATACCGTTGTGGTTAAATGGGTTTTGCATCATATGTCATTCGAAGATCAACAAGCTTTCTTAAGAAGTATGTGGCGTATTTTGCGTCCAGGTGGACGGCTTGTTGTTTTTGATGCTTTAGGGGCGACAATGAAGGATGCTGAAGTCCAACAAGGTTTTATTGCAGAATTACAAAATTCTCAGACTTGGCCAATGGGCACATTTTTTAACGATAATTTAAAGTTGTCCCAAGATTTTATGAGATTAACTCATGAACAACAAATGAAGGTTCATGCGTTGGAAGATTATTTTGGACATAATTTAGTGATGGGTAGGGATTGGATGCCACAGCCGTTTACCTATAGGTCTGTGGCAGAATTTACCCAAGTAATGAAGCATTTTGGTTTTGAGGAGAATAAGGGATTGCGTAAGGTTTTAGCAGCGGCACCAATTATGCGAATGGGGCCGCCATCAGTACGTTTAGTCTATGAGAAGCCTAAAGTGGGGCCTATCTTATCATTAGGCGACGGTGGGGAGAATAAGGCCTTAATTTTAATAGACGGCCTTAAGGATGACGAAAGACAGCCCATTCAAGATATGTTAAGCGTGCTTGTAGATAGAGACGTATCTCTTGCTGATTTAGAAAAGAAGCATGCTAATGACGTGGTTCTTCTAGGGAATGAGCGTATGGATACTTTCTCTGAAGCCCTTGAATTATTAAATGCAGGCATAGCTAATAGGGTTGTTGTTCTAGGTGAGTTTGGTAAAGCAACAATCCCGTTGATTGATACTGCTGTTAGTTTAGGGTATACCTTAGAGATTTCCCCGGGGACGACAGTTGATAAGAAGAATTGGGGGGCGATCAAGAAGGGAATTACCGAGGAAAATCAGAGGGATATTATTAAATATAGCGAAGCGCATATTATTAGACAATTAATGAAGCAGATGGTGGATGTTTTTCCTGCAATATTCCCTCATTTAACCAAAAGGATTAAGGCAGAAGGATTAGATGCTGTAATAAAAATAGCTCCGGTTAGAGAGGCTAATTCAAAACGAATTTTGATTAATTACCGAACCATGCTTGATACAGAGGGGGCTTTTAGAAAAGCTGAACCTCATAGAGTTATTTTCTTACAAAAACCACATCAGCAATTACGTGCTAGGGCAGGTCTTGAAGAGTTGTTTGCAGCTGAATTAAGGAATAAATCGGTAGAGCTTTTAAGTCACACAGTTTCATATGACAATGTTAGTAGCAATAAGACGCCCGCGTTTAAAGATTTAGTTGGTGAAGCTTGGCGTCTTGTTATTTATTCGGAACATGGGAAAGGTGATATTAATTTAAGAGGTATTAAATATCCTAGAGGGGTTGATAGCATACCAGAGAGCTTTTGGATAAGTGCAGAATTGCTTTTCAAAAGATTAAAAAAGAAAGATAGGCAGGAATTTGCTAGAGAATTAATGAGTCTTGCCGCTGAGACAGGGGTTTCAGTAGAAAAGTTATTAAGTAAGAGTGGCGAAGATAAACTAGCGATAAATAATCCTGAGTTATTTCAGTTTGTTAAAAGTGTGCGTGATGCCGCAATGCTTGGTAATCAGCCATTATTAGCAAAGAGGGTATCTGTAGAAGTGGTAAGGGTGCCTGATGCGGCGATGTTGGAGACGTTGGCGGAGCATTGGGTGCTTGCCTCGGTAGGGGTTGGAGTGGGTATATTGGGGCTTCTAAAGTTCTTGTTAAATAAAAGTATTAAAGAAGATCAAGAAAGATTATGGGAACAAGAATCAATTAAATTAAGGCAAATGGAAATAAATTTTAATAGAATTAAAACAGAAAACCCTATGATTTATGAAGAATTATTGTCTAAGCTTAGAGTTGTTATTAGTCATGAAGGTTATATCGATGGATATTTAAAGGATCTTTTGCCGGGAGCTGTTGAATTATCCAAAAAAGGAAAAGGTTTTGAATTAGACGTTGAGCATG
>CAYNTZ010000123.1:0-6018 GCA_964400365.1 uncultured Planctomycetales bacterium
ATATTAAAAGATTTACGATTATAAACGGCAAGGGTTATATTGTCAATCGGACTTTAGGCTTTGGGGAAGCTTCAAGAACGAGGTAAAACTGGTCAATCAGAGAGTAAAAATCGCGCTAAAGCCACGGTGGTAATAGCCGCAGTTTCAACCTTTAATACGCTTTTACCTAAAGATACTGGCACGCAACCGTGTTTAACTGCCTGCGCCACCTCATCAGGGGTAAAATCCCCTTCTGGACCAATAAAAATGGTGATCAACTTACTACGGTCAGCCTTAAGTAAAACGTCTCGTAGATGCGTTGAATGCCCATTTAATGAAGGGATCACATGAATCCCATTAGAATCCAATTGTTTTAACACATCCCCTAAGCTCATCATTGGATGAATCTTAGGCACATCCACACGCTTAGATTGCTTGGCAGCATTAACTGCAACCGCATCAAAACGACCCAACTTTCCCTTCATGCGCTCTTGCGGAAAAATCACCTCGGTGCGCTTTGTTTGCAAAGGGACAATTTCGCTAACCCCAAGCTCGGTCGCCTTCTCAATAATCAGTTCAAACTTGCCCTTCTTAGGCGGTGCGCACGCTAGAATAATCCGCACCCCACCAACGGGTTTTTGCCTCACCGCCCCAACCTTCACCACCAAGGCATCTTCGCCTAAGCGTTCAATAATCACATCCGCTTCTTGGGAGGCACCATTAAAAACCTGCACCTTATCCCCCTTTTTCAAGCGAAGCACATCCTTAATATGATGGATTTCATCGCGATCAGTAATCTTGATGGTTGGCTGGCTAAAATTGGCGCTTTCAACATAAAAACGGTGCATAAAAATTCCTATTGGAGGGATTTATTAAGTGGATCGGAGCGGGATCGAACCGCTGGCCTCGTCATTGCGAACGACGCGCTCTCCCAAACTGAGCTACCGACCCAACTAGAAAATTAATTATACAATATGAACTCAGTGCAAGGCAAGACTAAAACGGATTGCTTTCGACACCATAACCAACTTTTCTTCTGATAAGGTTGTAATAAGCGCACCGATTCTTGACTTAACCACCGTTTGTAAATGATCGCAATTCACTGCACATTCTTTAGGTAAATTATCTTCCTTGCTTAAAACAATTTCTGAAGGGATATCCCTGATGGTGCTTGTAATAGGTGCAATGGTCACCTCCGCAAGATATTCTAAAACAGAATTCCTGGTTAAGATTAACACTGGCCGTCGTTTATCCGGCGTATGGAATTTATACCAACGGATTTCGCCCCTTTTCATTGATCCCCCCACGCCTGTTCATCTGTAAATACATCAAATTCCCCTGTGGCCACGGGTTTAGCCGCATAACCCGCTTTATGCTTTTGTTCAAAAACGGTGATCTGGTATCTCTTAATTGCTTCTTGCAATGCTTGACGCGTAAAAGCAGAACGGGATGTATGCAGTTTATGCACTACCTGGTCAACCCGTTTAACTAATTTCTCATCTAAAGTCATCTGTACTGTCACCATAATCCCTCCTAGCTATAATTATATGGATATATATAGCTAGTATAACCTTTCAACTGGTCCTCGTCAAATTTAAAACCAAAAGATCATTTTTACCCAAGGCGTCCGGCAAATGGTGTTGATGCGTTGATGGCAACAGCCCCCTGGCTAATTGACTTTCCGGAAAATCCATTAACCGCCATTACCACCTTAAGGGACGCCTTGGGCAAAAATATATTATGCCTCTTGCGGCTGGGCGTTATAGGCTTCCATAACTTTTTGACTGATCAGGCTCTGCACATCCTTGTTTAGGCAGCGCACCCTTTCATACCAGCGTTCGTTCTTACCCAACTCAGAAGGCATGGACACAAATAAACCACGCTCCGCCTCCACCACCCGCACCCCTTTAATCAAAAGGGCGTCATTAACAGCCAAATCAACAAAGGCCTTGATATGACCACCATCGGTAAGGCGATAAATTTTCATGATTTTTACATCGAGCATTTCGGTTGACATAACTTGTGCTCCTTGTTGGTAGGTTTAACTTCAATGAAGGCACTATACTTAAATTTTGATTATTTGTCAAATAATTTATTTCAATAAAATCAAAATAACACCAATAAACTTAATTAAAAGAAAAAATATTTGCTAAATCGTCAATAAGTGCTAGACTTAAAGCATTAACCGTTATCATTCATAACAAAAGGATGCCTTTATGTTTATCGGAGACAAGATGTGTGCGTTGCGCCGCAAGAAGCGCATGACCTTAAGCGAAATTTCTCAAATCAGCGGGGTTCAATTAGCTACCTTAAGCCGAATTGAAAACAAGAAAATGGTTGGCACCCTTGAATCGCACATCAATATTGCCAAAGCCCTTGAAGTTGATGTTACCGAACTTTATAAGGGAATTGATAAGGACGACTCCCCCGTTGAGGTTGGCGGCCCAAACCCCACCGACGTGTTCACCCATAGCGAACACTCTTCTTATGAGATCCTCACAAAAAATATATTGCAAAAGAAAATGATGCCAACCTTAGTCCGTATTGATGAAGGCGGCAAGACACAAAAAGAACAAAACAAAAACGGCACTGAAAAATTCATCTTTGCCTTAGAAGGCCACATCGAAATCACCGTCAATGACAAGACATTTACGCTACACAAACACAACACCTTATATTTTGACGCCTCCTTGCCCCATTTTTACCGCAATATCGGCAAGAATACGGCGCGATTACTTAGCATCATGACACCCGTATCCTTATAAACCAAAACCTCAAGGAGGAATGCTCCATGCCGCACAGTAAAAAAATTTTAATTTGCGATGATGAAGAAGGAATCCGTGAATCACTTAAACTAATCTTATGCGATGACTACAACCTCATTATTGTTGATAGTGGCGAACAAGCCTTAGACGCCCTATCAAAAACAAAAGACATTGGCTTAGTCTTATTAGACATCAAAATGCCCAAGGTCAGCGGACTTGACATCCTAAGCGACATTAAGAAAAAACACCCTAAGGTCAAAACCATCATGGTCACCGGCTATCAAAGCGTTGAAACCGCCGCAGAATGCACCCGACTAGGTGCCAACGGCTATATTTTTAAGCCATTCAAAACAGAAGCAATCCTGGAGTTAGTGCAGAAAAATCTAAAATAAAAGGTTAATCATGCACTTTAATCCGCATACGATATTGCCTATAGGTGTCATGATTGTCGCACTTCTTTGCGGCATATTTGTTCTATTACAAAAACCAAAAGCTCCCCTAAATAGAATATTCTTTGGAATTTGCATTACCTTTGTAGCATGGTTTTCTTTTTATATCCCATTTAATTTCAATGTAAGCGATGAATTCTTAATACAACATTTCAAAATCAGCTATTTTTTTATTTCTTTTATTCCCATTCTAACGTTTACCTTTATTACCACCTATGTTAATGCCCCTAAAAACTATTTCTGGTTTGGAATAAACTCTCTCATCGGATCCATCTTCTCTATCTTAAGTATCAGTGGCGATTCCATCGTCAAAGGCATTTATCATTATCCTTGGCATCCATATCCTCAAGCAGGAGACCTACACCCATTATTAGTATTTCATTGCATTTATCTTGCTTTATCTGGCTGTATAATTGCTTATCAAGAACTCAAGAATGAACACCTGGATTCACGCTCAAAGACTCATATCCGTTATATGTTAGCGGCAATTTTCTCACTCACCTTTGGTGCCACAGACTTCATCCCCAATTATGGAGTCCCCACCTATGAATTAGGATTTATCGCAGCCTTTAGTTATCTTCTCATATCAACAACCGCCATCGTTAAACACCAGCTTATGGACATTCAAGTTGTGGTGCGCAAAAGCTTGGCTTATTCCATTCTTGTAACGATTATCACCCTTATTTTTCTTACCCTTGTCCTTATTATTCAGCATCTAACCCAAAATGTTACCGGCAACCAAAACATTTTAAACTCAATTGCCTCATCCCTTGTTATTGCTCTTATCTTTATCCCACTTAAAAACAAGATCCAATGCGTTATCGATAAAATATTTTTTAAAGGCACCCAAGCCGAGATTGCTCAAGAAAATGAACTTTTAAAACAAGAAATCTCACAAACGGAGAAATTCAAGGCTATAGCTAATCTTGCCAGCGGCTTGGCGCATGAAATTAAAAACCCCTTAACGGCCATACAAACATTTACAGAACAGTTACCCAATAGAAAAAATGACCCACAATTCATTGAAAACTTCACCCGCATTGTTTCAAATGAAACCAGCCGCATTAATGAACTAGTCAGGCAACTATTAACCTTTGCCAAACCTGCTGAACCTAAATTTGAAGCCATCAACCCCAATAATCTAATTGAAGATTTAATTAAATTGCTTTATCCACAAACACGCCAAGCAAACATAATAGTAGATTGCAATTTAACTAACCCGCCCACTTTAATTCAGGCTGACCCAGCACAACTCAAGCAGGCCTTGCTTAATATCTTGCTTAACGCCATTGAAGCCATGCCTAATGGCGGCACCCTAAACATACAAACAAACACCCCTATTAAAGATGAAATCTATACCATAACCATCTCTGACACAGGCAATGGCATTGACCCCAAAGACTTACCACATATCTTTGAACCGTTTTATAGCAAAAAAGAAAAAGGCACCGGGCTTGGATTAGCAATCACTAAAAACCTAATAAATAAAAATAGTGGAAGATTATCCGTCACCAGCACCTTAAAAAAATCAACCACCTTTAACATAGAATTTATAATATGAACTATTACATTGTCTCTGCATTATTTAATGCTACAACAACCATCACATGCATCTTGCTTGTTTTATTGAGCAAAAACAAGAACGCAACAGTTAAAACATTCCTACTCTTCTCATCTTTTGTAGCAGCATGGTCTACTTTATACTTCTTCTGGCTGACAAGTAGCAACTACAATTCTGCCCTCTTTTTCTCAAAAGCCCTTCACATCGCTTCGTTCTTTATCCCCCAAACATTCTTTTTACATTGTTGCTATCTTCTAGGCCAAGAAAATAAATATAAGAAGCTAAATAGACTTCTTCTAACCTTCAATCTTCTGCTTTTCCCCCTCACCTTCACCCCTCTATACGTAACCAACGTAGAACCTGCATTAATGTTTCCATTTTGGCCAAAACCTGGAGCACTTTATATACTTTTTATAAGTGAATACATCCTTTTAGTTACCCTCGCCCTTGTTGAAATATATAAAAAGATGTCCAATACCACTATTGTCGAAGAAAGAAGAATGCTTCAATTTGTGTTTTATGGACTTCTTGTAGGTTTTATTGGAGGATCAACAAATTTTCTATTAATCTATGATATTCCTATCCCTCCAATTGGCAACATCTTAGTATCTTGCTACACCTTTGGAGTAACTTATGCAATTTTACGCTATCAATTTATGGATATTGCACTAATCATTAGGACTAGCATTGTATACACAATACTAATCTCACTAATAACCATATTTTACTTAGTATTTATTTTCTTTACTGAACATGCAATCCAATCAATACTGCGCTACCAATCTATTTTTATTTCTCTTTCTTTCTCAACAATCATTGCTCTTATATTTATACCACTTAAGACATTTATTCAGAATCTTGTAGAAAAACAATTCTTTAAGGGAACTTATAACCAAATTATTGTAGAAAACGAACTCCTGCGCCAAGAAATCATCCGCTCTGAACGCTTAAAAACTATCGCCACCTTAGCTTCTGGGATGGCTCATGAAATCAAAAACCCCTTAACACCTATCAAAACCTTTGCCGAACAACTCCCCAAACGCTTGGATGATAAAGAATTTTTACTAAAATTCTCCCGAATCATTAACAATGAAGTCAATCGCATCGACACCCTGGTACAAGAATTGTTGGATTACGCCAAGCCAACCCCACCTCAATTAAAACCAACCGGCATACACCAACTCATTGATCACACCGCAGATTTCCTTAATAATGATTTTATTAAACATAAAATCACACTGATTAAAGATTATCGATTACTCGC
>CAYNTZ010000124.1:0-5974 GCA_964400365.1 uncultured Planctomycetales bacterium
TTGCCGATCAGCGCATGAACCAGGCCGCCGGCGAATGATCCACCACCATCACACTTAAAAAGCCCTTGGCCGCTAACCGATGCTGCACCCAATAAGGCATAACATCAAACAGCAGGTTAACACAGGTAAGGCGCTCAATAAAAATGATTGTTGGTGGCTTCATCGGGCAGATTATAATTAATACAGCTAAGGCTTATTTAACAATTATCTTAAATCTGTCCTGGAGGACGGTAGTTTTAATGAGGTTAACACCTTCTTTAAGATCTGCTTATGAATGCTAATCACTGGATTCTCAGGAAACTGATCATGTTCTAATTTTATTAAGGCATCGACTAGCATCTCTTTATTAAAACGCAGCAAGCCATGGCCCCGCTGGCCGCTGGTGACCACCTCGTGACCCGGCGCATCTTTCAAGAACCAGAATATACTGACAGGGGCATGATAATCAGACGCGGTTGTTGCCCGATAAAGAAAATCCCTAAACTGATAGAAATCCGTGAAAAGAAAATACACCTCTCCCTTGGCCGCTTTAACTTTATCAGCCAAGGCCCGCACCTCATTTAAGTCCTGACTATTGGAAATCATCTGTATGCGGGGGATCAACGCTTGGCCATTGTTAAGCTCCAACAAGCAGTCAAAACCCAAGAGCAAATCATCTTGTTTTAAATGCTGCTTCACCCAGGAAATGCTTTCCTTAATATTGCTGCGATCATAATATAAATTAACTACACCAACACAAAGGTTGCACAGCAAATACACCATGATGCATGTCTTGGCGAATTTCATGTCTGCTTTTTCTGCCAGCAAGCCGGCAAAACCAATCACCCCCAGCACAACCGAGATATAAAAATAACGGGAGAAAAATGTAAAATTATGCGGATCCAATAAACCGATTAATATTCCAGAAATCAAGCCCACACATAAAAGCCATTGGGAAAATGTCCACTTCACTTGGTGGTGCGGCTGGCGGATGAATAACCCGATTCCCCAAAAACACAGATTGGCCGCCAGCCCAAATTTTAATAAACCCATACCATTGTCCCAATAGGTGACAAAGCTAGGACCCATAACCCGATTAGCCGTTTTTAAATGGGACATGATCAAATCCAGCATGATCACGCCTATGGGTAAAAATAAAATAATCAACCCCAGCACCACCCACCAGCGGCGGACGGACCAGGCAAGGGAGCGCTTTAATAGCCGCGCGGCCGGCGCCCATAAAATAACAGCGGCAAAAACAAATAGGCCCAGCTGCTGGATCTGCCAATTATCCAAGGTCGGTAACAGTAAAAAAAGCAGCGCCCCCCCGGCACATAGGGCCGCCTTGCGCCGTTGACCGGCCTGATAAAAAGAGTTGGCTTCCCATATACCGATCATCGTCAACAACACCGTCGTGGCTAGCGGCGCATAACAACGTACATACAGGGATTTTTCCAAGATCATGGATTGGACAAAAAATAAGATGGTGAAAATACCGGCGAAGACAAAGGGTAATTTCAGACGGAAGAATAAATACCACAGCGCGATGCCGTAGGTTAAAAGGGTCGCGAAGAGCGCAAGTAGACGGGGTCCAAATACAAAATCATGTCCCTGGGCGGATAAAAAAGCCGCTGCCTGTGAAATGAATCTTCCCCTAATATAAGGCCGTTGGGTTTCCTGGCCCCGGTCAAAATCCCAAGTGACATACTGACCATTATGCAATAAGCTTTTAGCCACGGCTAGATGGGTTTGCTCATCCGACCAAGGAGACATCGTTGCTGCGGCATATGACCAAACAATCAGAAACACCGCAATAACAGCGGCCATTAATAAAATAGTGTTACGCCACGGCCGCATACGCCCTCAGCTGTTCAATCATAAAATCCAATTGAGCCAAAGTCATATCAGGAAATAAAGGCAAGGTAACAATACGGCCAGCCACCATGTCCGTATTAGGAAGGCGATCGGCATACTGAGGATAATTTTCTAAATAATAGGCCTGACGGTGAATTACCGGATAAAAATGTACGGAAGCCCGCACCCCGTTATCATTTAAATATTTGACCAGCTTATCACGGTTAATTCCGTCCTTCACCTGAATGGTGAACATTTGAAATACATGATGACAGCGCGGATCTAGGTAAGGCAGCTCAAACCAATCAATATTGCCCAATGCCTTCATCAAGTATTGGGCATGGGACACCCGCAGCTGATTCAAATGCGCTAAACGTTTCATCTGTGCACAGCCCAAGGCAGCCAGCATATTGCTCATCCTTAAATTAAAACCAGCATAAGTGGCGTTACGGAACCATGGATTTTCTTTTTTCTCCCGCTCGAACGTAGTGGAATCAATCCCGTGAGCCGCAATGGCCTTGGCTTTCTTCGCCAAGTTTTCATCATTGGTGGTGATCATCCCACCTTCACCGGTGGTAATATTCTTTGTCGGAAAAAAAGAAAAACAGCCTGCGCCAAACGAACCGGCCTGGCGACCATTAAAGGTACCTCCAAGGGTTTCCGCTGAATCCTCAATAACCTGCAAACCATGCTTCTGAGCAATCCTCATAATCGCCTCCATATCAGCGCACTGCCCGGCAAAATGCACGGGCATGATCGCCTGGGTGCGAGGCGTGATCGCGTCTTCAATAGCTTGGGGATCAATATTGCAAGTGCGTGGATCGATATCGACGAATACCGGAACAGCACCGGCGGTAACAACCGTATTGGCCGTGGCTACAAAAGAAAAACTAGGGACAATCACTTCGCCTTGAATATCCAGAGCCTTAACAGCCAAAAATAACGCTGAAGCACAGGAATTGCAGGTCACCGCATATTTCACATTCAATAAACGCTTAAACGCTTCTTCCAATTCATGGTTAAAAGGGCCGTGGGCCAACCACCCTGAATCCAGCGCTTGCAGCACTAAACGCCTCTCCTCATCAGTTATCGACGGAAGACTTAACTTTACTTCCATTCATCTCTCCTTTACACTAAAGATTGGGATTCGTACTCTTGACGAACTCGACATATTCTTTAACGCCGCGCTGTAAATCATACTGCGGCTCATAGCCGAGTATATTCCTGGCCTTTTCAATCGACAAGGTGCCGCGCTTAGGCCTAAAATCATCCCGGGGGAGAATTTCATAAACGAGATCAGGAAAATATTTCTTTAATTCCAGCACAAAATCAAAGAGACGCTCGGCATGACCGCGCGTAATATTGAAAATTTCCCCAGCTGCCTTAGGGTGGGTGGCTGCCAACACAAATCCATGCGCGATATCCTTCACATAAGTAAAATCCAAGGCCTCATCTTCACCGTGAATCTTGATTTTCTCACCCTTAAAGGCTTTCTCAAGGAAGATTTGTGATACCCTGCGGTTCATATCCGTTGGGCCATAGACGGCCGACGGACGGATGATGCAGCTGTCAATGCCGTAAAAAACGGACAATCCCTTCACAATCTGCTCACCGGCGAGTTTCATGGTGCCGTAGATTTCTTTAGGATTGGTGGGATGTTTTTCATCAGCCGGGTCGTATTGAAAATCACCGTAAACCATGCTGGAACTGGCGTAGACAATGCGTTTGGGAACATACCCATCCCGCTGCTTTAAGTAATCACATAATTCAAAAATATTTGCCGTCGACGTAATACTGCCTTCCATGGCTTCTTCGGTATTTAAATTATCTAATTTAGCCAAGGGCAATGCTGCCAAATGAAAAATCAAGGTCGGCTTATGCTTAGTTAACACCTGCAGCATCACATGGGTATTCTTGGTTTCTCCCCGTTCAATGATAACGTCCTGCTCAATGCCTTTAAGCCTCATTTTCCGGTAATCAAAAAAATCGTCCCTGACAGAAGAGGTATACCGGCCATAATGATCCAAGGCCACCACCTTATCAACTATTTTCGAATTCAATAATTCCCTGGCAATGTAGGCGCCGATTAAACCAAGCCCACCCGTAATTAATGCTGTTTTTGTATTCATAAATACCCACCCCTGGTTAAAGAATTACGCTAAAAATAAAAATCATCATATCATAAGACTATCATGTCATGCGAATGAATTTTACCTTACATCTTGGTAATAACCAACTTTAAGCCGAATAAAAAATGCAAAAACTTCACCTAGCCCCAAGATCACCTTGCGTAAAGGGTGATACTTAGAACGGCCAAAATTCCTCTGCCCATGCCTGACAAAAACCTCCCTAATATTGCGAGCCCCTCGGGCCATGACAATTAACGGCAGGTAGCGGTGATCATTGGGCTTTAACGGAACACCTCGCACAAATTCCGCTTTAAACCCAACAAAACTGCCTGAATTTGAATGCAGCGGGGAATCAAAAAGCACCAGCACCAACATATCATAGATGCTTGAGGCCAAACGCAAAATCTTCTTGTGCTTGCGGCATTCCCTTAACCCCATCACCAAATCCGCCCCATCCGCAAAATAGTTAACAAAATGGATCAAATCATCCGGGTGGTCCTGAAGATCGCCATCCATCCGGATAATGACCTCCCCGCGCGCTTGAATGAAGGCCTCCCTAAATGCCCCGGTCTGCCCGCTGCGCTGGGCCAATAAAATCGGCCTAACATAAGAATGTCGAGCGGCAAATTCATTTAAAAGCTTGGCCGTGTCATCCGTCGAGCAATCATCGATAACAAGCACCTCAAAGCTATGCCCTTTAATAGCCTCAATGGCCTTGACTAAGGAGGGAATAAGCACCTTGAGCGAATCAATCTCATTATGCACTGGGATAACTATCGAAAAAAACATAGGCCTTCCTGGTTAACTATGACGGTGATCAATATGCGCATGCAAGACCAGCATGCTGCTGCTAAAACGAAAACCGCATTTTTCATAAAGATTAATCGACGGGATGTTGGTTAGCTGCGTACTCACTAAGACATCGTGGCCGCTGGCATGCGCCTTATTAATCACGTGCATGACCATTTGATAACCGATGCCCTTACCTTGAGCCAAGGCCGCAACCCCCATCAGGTCAATCACCCACCACGCCTTACCCTTGGCCGACTTTGACATCACCCCTAAAAAACCCTGAACCTGGCCGCCGTATTCCGCCACCACCATCCGCTCGCCCCGGCGACCATCCATATAACTCATCATCCAATTTTCTTTAAGCTTATCCGCAGTAGGCTTAGGAATCAGCGGATCGCAATGAAAACGGTCATATTTAAACACTGTCGAGGCAATGGCCTTAATGGCTACCTCATCCCCTTGACGCCATTCCCGCACCAGCACATCAGACTCAGGCAAGTCTCGGGACGCGGCGGTGCCCACTTTGTTTTCCAGCGTAACGCCGATATTCACCAGGCGAAATCCATTTTTAAAAAATAGATTTAATTCATCCCCGGGATTGGGTGCCAATTTAACGTAATAAAATGCCTTCTTAAAGCCGGCACAAGATTCTTTAAACAATATCTCATCAAAGGCATTCCCCTCCTCGATGGCAAAGGCAGGCTGGCCTAAAACTTCAGATAACCATTTATCTTCTTTTAAATGCACCTAGGCCACCCCTTACATTGAGCTAGGATTATTCTTCATGATCTTTAAATTACGTACATAAATGCAAATCTGCAATAGCAGGGATACAATAAAAACAATGTCGCGTCGGACAAAAACATAGGCCATCAGCATGAAAGAAGCAATCAGCCTAAGCCACCAAAATTCCCGGGGCAAATAACTCTGCTTTTTCTTTTCGGATTTTAACCATTGCACCACAAAACTTAAAAAGAAAATGGATTGCGCGGCAAATCCCCACAACGTCCAAAAATCAACTTCAAAATAATTAAATATTTTCACGGTTTACCTTTCAGTATGTTAATCACCCTGTCCTGCTGGCTAACACTTAAGCCAATGCTCGACGGAAGGCTTAAGGCTTGTTGATAAAGTTTACCGGTCACCCTGACCTGATGAGCGTAACAATCACTAAACGGTTTAAGCCCGGGCAAGGGATGCCACAAAGGCCTGGCCTGTAT
>CAYNTZ010000125.1:0-5949 GCA_964400365.1 uncultured Planctomycetales bacterium
AGTTCGAATCTCTCCTTCTCCGTCATTTTATTTTTAGTTTGAATTAAAAATATTATTAATCACTGCATAAATTAGGTAGCCTTCCCAATGTCTCTTTCTTCAGATGTAGGTCTAGGTTCTTCCCCTAAAAAGCACATTAGCTTTTTGAAAATAATCGCTATTAATGTATTTATTTTCATTGCAGTATGTATTTCCTTGTGTTTATTTTTGGAAATATGGGCTAGGGTAAAATACCCAGCTGACGCAGGCGCGCGCCAGGGTGTTTGGCATATGGAAAATGCCCTCTATAGTGATTTAGCTAAACAATTACCGAATTATAAAGACCATTATGAAAGTTTAGCAAAGCTTACCCAAAACGGTTTTAAGTATTACGATTACTACGTCTATTCACTTGCCCCTATAAAAACAAAAACGATTGTTATTACGGATTATTTCTCATCACGGCATGTTCCTGACAGCGTCCCTTTAGGAAAAGCAAAGACGATTATATGGTTTTTTGGCGGCTCAACCCTTCAGAATCTCGACTCCGCTGATGATAGGACTATTGTTAATCAAGTGGCGCGTGAATTAAAAAGCCAGGGAATTGAAGCTACGTTGTTGAATTTTTCTGTTGCTGCCTACCAATCATCTGTTGAGTTTGTTAAGTTTACTGACCTTTTGCGCAGGGTGCCGAGCCATGAATTACCGACAGTGGTTGTTTTTTATGATGGCTTTAATGACCCATGGTATGGCTTGCACAATGGGCCTGGAAATATGCCGACAACCTTTGCTAATATTTCTGAAATATTTAAGAAAAAGAACCATCGGTTAATGTTTTACACCTTGTTGTATGACTACCTGCTTAAACATTCGGTTTATTGGAATACCCAATGGCATTCCCGTGTGCTTGCGTCAATGCATCAAAGTGATGCTCAGGCTGCGAACATTACTAATAAAGAAAGTTATCTTAAGGCTTTAGATGAAACGATTGGGACGTATTTAAAAAATGTTTATATGAGTGATGCTGTTTGCAAAACGGGCAATATTAAATGCCTGCATATTATTCAGCCGATGCTTTTTACGAAGAAACCGCTACATTCTGTTGAAGCGCGTCTTTTTAAAGAACAGCTGCCGGAGTTGACGTTTTTCTACCAGAAATTCTATGAGCAGGTAATTCTTGCTCTTTCAGGCTATGAGAATTTTGTTAATATGGCGCATGTTTTGGATAACAGGCCGGAATTGGATTTTTATGATATTGGCCACACCTCGCCATTAGGCACATCTGAAGTGCTTGGCAAGAGGATTGCTAATGAAATAATTAAGAAATTCAGCCGCCAGTAATCTTAGGGTAAGTCTAATTCAGTGTAGGTTTTTTCTAGGAATTCTTTTTTGGCTGGAGTAAGGGTGTTTTCAGCAGCAGCGATGACACTAAGGCATTTAATGAGGAATAAACGCTGCTCTTTATCAGAAGCTGTTTTAAATTGCCGTAGGATTTCATGGATATCGAATAATTTGTAGGCATAATTGCCTAGCAGTGAATCAATGCTTGCAAGGGCCTGTTGACTATATCCAGCCTGTGCCAAGACATTCATTATTATGTGACGCCGTTGCGGTGTTATTTCGCCGTCTAGTCGAGCGGCATAAATAATGGCCATGAGCAGGTTAAATTCACGGGCAGAGGCATTCTTAATCTCTTGGGTTTCTTGGTTTTGTTTTTCTTGGGTGCGGACAATGCTTTTTCCCCAGAAGATACCGATTAGTAACCCGAAGACTAATGAAGAAGCGGCAAGGGCGTTGATGGTGTTTTTTGTGTTCATCTATTTGTGAATTATAAGTAATTGCCTTTAAAAGTCTAGCAATATAAATATTTAACATTTCTAAAATAACCTGCTTATGTTAGAATTAGTCTACTTTTAACAATCAACGCCCAGTAAACGACGTGTTAAGCCATCAAATAGAAAATTTTATTCATCAGCGCTGCTGTACGCTTTTAGGGATTGGCCCTATGAGCAAGAATTGCGTTGATGCTTCCATTGAGTTGGCTAACCAATATGATGTGCCGATGTTCTTGGTTGCTTCCCGCAGGCAGATTGAAGCCAAGGAATTTGGCGGTGGTTATGCCAATAACTGGTCTACGGAAGATTTTGCTAAGTATATCCAGGAAAAAGATAAAAAAGGAAGGATTCATTTGGCCCGTGACCATGGCGGGCCTTGGCAGAATAGCCTTGAGGTGGCCAATAAGTATGGGCTTTATCAAGCCATGGAAAGTGCTAAGCGTTCTTTTCAGGTAGATATTGAGTCTGGTTTTGAGTTTATCCATATTGACCCAAGCGTTGACATCTGGGGTGAACCGGATATTGATGAGGTCTTGTCCCGTGCGTTTGAGCTTTATGAGCATTGCTGGTCAATTGCCCAAAAGCTAAACAAGAAGATTTATTTTGAGATTGGGGCTGAAAAGCAATCAGGGGATATTGGCGCCTTGGATGAGGTTGATTATATTTTATCCAAGGTTAAAGAGTTTTGCGTGAAGAATCATTTGCCTTTTCCCACCTTTATTGTTGTGCAGACTGGAACCAGGGTTGCTGAAATGAAGAATGTTGGTTCCATGAGCACGCCATTACGCATTGCCCATGAATTGCCGGCAGAAATCCAGATCCCCAAGCTTATCGATATCTGTAACCGCAACGGTATTTTCTTGAAACAACATAACACGGACTACCTTTCTGATGAGGTATTAGGTTTATTCCCTAAATTAGGCATCCATTCGGTGAATGTTGCTCCTGAATTTGGGGTAAAGGAAACCTTAGCCTTGATTCATTTGTTTGACCAGTATGGGTTAACAGTGATGAAGGAGAGGTTTTTAAAAATTGCTTATGATTCAAAGAAGTGGGACAAGTGGATGTTGCCCCAAACAAATGCCACGGATGTTGATCGGGCGGTTATCGCAGGGCATTATATTTTCTCGGATCCAAGGGTTCAAGAAATGAAAAAGGAACTCGAGGTTCAGCTCAAGGGTCGGATAAGTAGTGTCGATGACTATTTAACTCAAGAGATTAAGAAAAGTATTATGCGTTATTTGAGGAGTTTTCGTTTATTAAGGTTAAAGGACCTATGAAGCGCGCTGCTGTAATCATCATTAACCGTAATTTGCCGGATGTCACCAATAAGCTTTATGAATTTATTCAAAAGCACGATGGTGATGTGGCGGATATTTTTGTTATCGAAAGCGGTTCTGATCCGGACAAGCTTAGCAAGTACCATACCTGGTGGGCTAATTGGGAAGATTCAGTGGCGAATGGGTTAAGGACGCCGCGCGGTTTTAATTACGCGTTAAGCCAGTTGTTAAAAGAAGATAAGTTTAAGCATTACGATTATTTCTTGCTCTTGCCTAATGATACTGAATTTGAAGGGGTCGCGGTGACTAAGCGCCTGGTGGCAGAAATGGATGAGCATCCGCGTGTAGGTATCCTGGTGCCTTGTTCTAAGTTATGGGGTGAGCGTCATTTGTTAGGGGTGGATAATACGAAATATTTCTGGCATATCAGCCCTGGCCCATGGTTTTTTCGTAGGCAATACATCGAAGATGTGCGTGAATTAGAAAATCCTGATTATATGAATTTTATTTATGATGGGAATAATTTTCGCGGTTATGAATCTGACATTGAGTTGATTGTTAAAGGGTATGCGAATGACTGGGCTTCCGCGATTACAACCAAGGTGATGGTTGAAGAAAACGAGTCATATTTGAAGACCAAGGCCAGCTTGATTAAAACAGATTCCTATGAAACTAATTTGTTGAAGTATGTTGAAGAAGGTAAGAAATGGATACGCCGTAAATATGGTTTTAATAACCGTTGGACGATGCAGATGTACTCCAAGTTTTTTTATGAAAAGTTCTTTAAATATTACCCGGAGCTGGAGAAATTCCAGATTTAACAGGATTTATGCAACGGATTAAGCATTTCGCTATTACACAAAAACCTTGGGGCAGGGAACTCCTTATTGAAAAGACAGATAAATATGCTTTTAAAGAGATATTGATGGTGCAGGGAACCCGCTGCAGCCTACAATCACATGAGCGTAAGTCTGAGACCATCTATGTTGATACGGGCAAGATTGAATTGGAAATTGTAGCGCAGGGTAAAAGTCATTTTGATGTTTATGGCCCAGGGGAGGCATACAGTATTCCCCCAGGCGTTATTCATCGTGTTAAAGTGCTTGAGGACTGCAGGCTTTTTGAAGTGTCTACGCCTGAGTTAGATGATGTGATCCGCCACGCAGATGATTATAATCGAGTAAATCCATGAAGATTTGTATTCTAGCGGCAGGCAAAGGCTCGCGCATGGGGGTATTTGCTGACGCTGCCCATAAAGCGTTGCTGCCGTTAGATAATAAGGCCATTATTGGCCGGATTATTGAACAGTTTACTGATACAGATGAATTTGTTATTGCCCTAGGGTACAAAAAAGAGCAAGTTAAAGATTACCTCACGATTGCCTATCCTAAGAGAAAATTCACCTTTGTTGATGTTGATAATTATGATGGCCCTGGTTCTGGCCCGGGATGCTCATTATTTGCTTGCCGTCAACACCTTCAGGAACCATTTGTTTTTACGGCGTGCGATACCTTGGTATTGTCTCCCTTGCCGACTTACCAGCAGAATTGGATGGGTGTAAAGAAGGTCGACAATATCCAGCAGTGGTGTTCGGTGAAGGTGGGCCAGCAAAAGCAAGTGACGGATATTTTCTATAAAGAAAAGGTAGATGCTGAGTTGGCTTTTGTGGGTATTGCCTTTGTTAATAATGTGGCCTCTTTTTGGGGCGGTTTAGAAAGGAATACCGGCCTTTTGGGGGGAGAGCTTCAAGTTAACAATGGGTTACAGGCTCTTCTTGCGTATGGGTTAAATGCTGTTGAGCTTGAGTGGGAAGATGCGGGTAATGAAGTAAATTATGGGCGTCTTTTAAAAAAATACACATCAAACTTTTCTTTTGATGGGAAGACAACAGATATTACCTATCACCATGATAATCGGATTATTAAATTTTTTGCCAACGCCGAGCATGCTAAATCACGGTATCAGCGAGGCCTTGCCTTTAAGGGGGTTTTTGCTGATGTAACGCAGTGGCAGGGGAATTTTTATGCCTACCGTTTCCAAGCGGGATCCTTGCTTTCAGCAAGGATTAATGCGTTTGAATGTGCTAAGTTCTTGGAATGGTCCCAGCAAAATCTTTGGAGGGATGTTTCAGTCAGCAGCATTGATTTTAGCAAGCTCTGCTATGCGTTTTATTTTCAAAAGACCTTGGGGCGTTTAAATGATTTTTGCCGCAAATTGTTGCCTTGCGGCGAGATTGAATCAGTGGTTATCAATGGCCAGTCTTGCCTGCCGGTTGCTAAGCTATTAAGTCAACTAAGCAGCCAATTTTACGCGCAGGGGTTGCCTTCGACCTACCATGGCGACCTGCATGACGATAATGTGATTTGTACGCCTGATTCCTCCTATGTCTTGATTGATTGGCGTGAGTCTTTTGGTGCTTGCCTTGAGGCTGGGGATCGTTATTATGATTTAGCAAAATTCCTGCACACCTTAAACTTTTCTGTAATAGCAATGAAGAACAAGGCGTATCAAGTTTTGCATGATGGGCATAAGGTGTCTATTAGCCATGACACATCAGCCAATGGTGCAGCGGCCATAGTGGCTTTTAATGAATTTGCTGTTAAATATCGCTATGATTTAAGGCGGATACGAATTATTGAAGCGCTTATTTACATCAACATGTCTCCATTGTATGCTAATGATTTAGGCCAGTATTTATATTACTTGGGCAGGTACCTGTTGCAACGTGAGTTAATCAAGACATAACAGAAGAGAAGAATATGCAAATTGCCAACACACATAAAGAAAACAAGAAACTTGCTTATTGGGATGATTTAATTGGCGGGACGACATCGCCATATCAGGAGGCGGTCATG
>CAYNTZ010000126.1:0-5846 GCA_964400365.1 uncultured Planctomycetales bacterium
AACAACACCCCATATTAATTCTGGGCAGAAAGACTGATTATATTGTTGAGAGTATACGCCAAGAAGGTGCCTTGAAAGATGAAGAACGTTTTCCTATTACAGCAATAGAATCAGATGCTCCATCATCCATTCCTACAGGGCAAAAATTCAAGATTATTATATTTGCTGATAGTATGTCCTATGCCAAGGTGACGGGTATCTTATCAGATGCAAGGCGTATTGCTGATCCTGATGCGACGGTAATCTTTAGTACACCGTATGCTTTGTCCGCTTCGTTATTAGAGGAACAAATGCGACTTATGTATCAGGTAGCTAGGTTTGATATTCTTCAAGAAGCCCCAAATTTCTTAGAAGATAAAATAACTCATTCACAATATCAAACGCTTGTTGATAGCAAATTAGGGGAAATTCAACATCGATTTTTACCTAAAGCAGAACAAGCGTGGTATCCGTTTGGATTAATTGTTAAAGAGATGCATTACCAAAACTCTAGGGAGGCGTCTCAATTGTTAAATGAGTTAACAATTTTAAAAACTAAAGAAAACGGCAATTTAGAAACGGCAAAGGCGAAATTAAAAGCCCAATCTAAAGAATTAGAAGAGGTTAAGGGACAATTATATAATCGCTACGCTGAGTATTTAGGTTTAGATTTTGCCTGGCTTAGTGCTCATGAATGGGCGGCACATATGAGTGGGATTGGTCTTTTGCCTCATCCATATAGGGTTGAGCATTTTCTTAATGAGAGAATAAAACATTCAGCATTTCCAAATCTAGTAGCACATACCTTAGCTTCAACAGATTGGTCATTATCAAATATCATTTATGTTGTTAAGGGGGATGGTAAGGCATTATTCGCGAAACAGGATCAGGTAAGAATAATTGCACATAACATGGAAGAAATAATTATAAAGATTAATGCTTATATTAGCGCGTCAAATCTTGAAGGCGTTCCAAAAGAAATTATTGGAGGCATGCTTCACGTTGAA
Source organism: uncultured Planctomycetales bacterium (assembly GCA_964400365.1). Lineage (GTDB taxonomy): Bacteria > Omnitrophota > Gorgyraeia > Zapsychrales > Fredricksoniimonadaceae > CAYNTZ01. The sequence continues at coordinate 987 of CAYNTZ010000126.1, forward strand.
CGTATTTTAACGGCATATACTTATGGAGATATCGGTGTCAGTGGTTCTTCTGCAGGCAATTATAAGAATTCAATTGCAGAGCTTCCTTCAACTGTTAAGGAATTAGATCTTTCAGTAAAATCTTGGTTCGATCGAGAGTCGCACCAGTCCTTACATGAACTACTTAATCGGTTGGTTGCTTCAGCCTATGCGCTTCAGAATATTATGGTGGCGCCAACAGATGAGGCAAGTTATGCCATGTCTTCAAATAATACTAAAACAGGCGGGATTGATTTAACCGCTAATAAGGTTCCGTTAAAAGTAAAAAGTGATGAGTTAACTGGCAGCGATGCTACGCCTGGCATTAAATTGAACCTAACCCCAGCCATGATCGAACAGTTAAAAAATTCCCAAGGTTTTGTGCCGGTAATTATTAATATCGAACCACTGACCGACTTAAAACTCTTCTTAGGAATCTTAGAATCTAGTGGCAATTCCCCAAGTGCTGTGTAGAATAACTACATGCGCATTTTACTCACCAACGACGATGGTATTTACGCCCCAGGCATCTATGCCGTCTATCAAGAATTAATTAAATTTGCTGATGTCACCGTAGTTGCCCCTGATAGCGAGCAAAGCTCCGTCGGGCATGGCATTACGCTTTATTATCCATTGTTCGTCAAAAAAGTTAATCGTAAGGATAAATTCTTTGGTTATGGCCTATCCGGCAAACCGGCTGATTGCGTTAAGCTAGGCGTCGATGTTATCCTTAAGGGGAAAAAGCCTGATCTGGTTATTTCCGGAATTAATTTTGGCGGCAATGACGGGTGTTCAGTTTTTTATTCCGGTACCATTGCTGGCGCCAGGGAGGGAACCCTGCTTGGCATTGATTCAATCGCCATCTCGCTTGATTGTTATGAGAATCCTGATTTCACCCAAGCGGCTAAATTCACCGCTAAATTAGCTAAACAAATTTATAAAACCAAATTGCCTAAAGGCACCCTTCTTAATGTCAATGTGCCCAACAAGAAGTCCAAGGGCGTTAAATGGACGCGGCAGGGCACTGAAGCGATTCACAGCACCTTTGAAGCCCGCAAAAATCCGGATGCTAAGCCCTATTACTGGATGTCAGGGAAGATGCCGGATAATAGGCAAGACAACACCATTGATACGCATGCCTTGCAAAACGGTTATATCGCCATCACACCGGTGCACTGCGATTTGACAGATAATGATTTTCTGGTTAAAGCCTCAACATTGAAATTCTAAAAGGGGGAGATGTGTTGCCTGACGATAAAATATTAAACGCTAAGATTCTCATCGTAGATGACAGTATCCTCAATATCCAAATCCTAAAACGCATTTTAACCGAAGCGGGCTTCACTCAATTAATCACCACCACTGACTCCACCCAAACGATCGAATTATACCAGGAACACCGCCCTGATCTACTATTGCTCGATATTAATATGCCTAATCTCGACGGATTTGGGGTTATCCATGCCTTACGCGCATTAGGGACAGAGGATTATTTGCCTATTTTGATTCTAACTTCAGAAGAAGATGAAGGCGTTCGCACTCGGGCCTTACAAGAAGGGGCCAAGGATTTCTTAAAGAAACCCTACGACCGCATTGAAGTTGTCTTGCGTAGCCGTAACCTCATTGAAGTGCGCTTACTTAATCGGCAGATTAAAGAACAAAATTTATCTCTAGAGAGCCAAGTTAATCAACGCACCCATCAATTAAAAGAAACTCAGCTGGAGGTTGTTCAGCGCCTGGCCTATGCCGCGGAAATGCGTGACACCGACACCGGTGCCCATATCCAGCGCATGAGCCGTTATTGTGAAGCCATTGCCCGTGCCATTGGTTTTACCCCAGAGCAATGTGAATTAGTTTTATCTGCGTCAACCTTGCATGACATCGGAAAAATAGCCATTCCTGATTCCATCTTGCTTAAACCCGGCAAATTAACGCCGGAAGAATATGAAATCATGAAATCCCACGTTGCCCATGGGGCTAAGATTTTGTCCGGCAGTAAATCTGATTTTCTAAAGATGGCAGAAACTATTGCCATTAGTCATCATGAAAAATACGACGGAACCGGTTATCCAAATAAATTAGCAGGGGACGATATTCCGGTTGTTGGCCGCATTTGCGCCATCGCGGATGTCTTTGACGCCTTAACCAGTGAACGTCCGTACAAAAAAGCCTGGCCTAATGAAGAAGCGGTGGCTGAAATCAATAAAGGCAAAGGAACTCATTTTGATCCTAAATTAGTTGATGCTTTTAACGGTATACAAAAGGACATTAAAGTTATTTATGAGCAGTACCTGTAGTGTTATACTAATTTTTATCATTAATCGTTATTAACGGAGACCAAATATGGCCGAGAATATTCAATTAAACATCGAAGGTAAGGTTGTTGATTGCCCAGTTATTGTCGGAACAGAGAACGACAAGGGTATTGATATTGCTAAATTGCGCGCATCTAGCGGCTACATCACCTTTGACCCGGGCTTCGGCAACACCGGTTCTTGTAAAAGCGCCATCACCTACCTCGATGGTGAAAAAGGGATTTTGCGCTACCGCGGCATCCCCATTGAACAGTTGGCTGAAAAATCATCCTTTGTGGAAACATCCTATTTGCTCATCTACGGCAAGCTGCCCACTAAGGCTGAATTAGAAAAGTTTTCTGCGGCCTTCAATGAGCATTCCATGATCCATGAAGACATGAAGAATTTCTTCAATGCATATCCATCCAGTACGCATCCAATGGCTTCTTTGTCGGCGATGGTTTGTTCTATGTCTGCTTATTACCCTGACATGATTAAAGAAAATCCCAGCAAGGAAGACATTGACCGCATTGCCGTGCAATTATTATCCAAGGTGCGCACCATTTGCGCGTTCTCCTATAAGAAATCAATCGGTGAACCATTTGTATACCCACGCCATGATTTAATGTATGTGCCTAATTTCTTAAATATGATGTTTGCCTCACCAACCAAGCCGTATAAGTTAGTTGACGAAGTGGTGCAAGCCTTGAAGGTGCTCTTAATCCTGCACGCCGACCATGAACAAAACTGTTCCACATCGACGGTGCGTTTGGTGGGTTCATCACACGCTAATTTATATGCTTCGATTTCAGCGGGTATCTGCGCCTTGTGGGGGCCGTTGCATGGGGGCGCCAATCAAGCGGTAATTGAAATGCTCGAAGAGATCCATGCTAACGGTGGCGATGTAGCATCATATGTTGCCAAGGCTAAGGATAAAACCAGCGGTTTCCGTTTAATGGGCTTTGGACACCGGGTTTATAAGAATTTTGACCCGCGCGCTAAACTAATCAAACAAAAAGCAGATGAATTGTTAGGCAAATTAGGTATTAACGATCCGCTTTTAGACATTGCTAAACGTTTAGAAGAGGCTGCTTTAAAAGATGAGTACTTTATCACCCGTAAATTGTACCCGAATGTGGACTTTTATAGCGGCATTATCCTGCGCGCCATCGGCATCCCCATCAAAATGTTCCCGGTGATGTTTGCTATTGGACGCATGCCAGGCTGGATTGCTCATTGGAAAGAAATGATTGAAGATCCAACGACGAAAATCGGCCGTCCTTTCCAGATTTATACCGGACAAACCATGCATGATTATGTACCTATTGAACAACGCGGTTAATTAAGGAGTTTGTTGTGATTTCTTTTCGCCCTAAAGCTCAATTTGACAAAGACGCAGCGCTTATTTTATTAGCCGCTGATCAAACGCATCCAAAGCTAAAGAATGCTTTAGAAAAAGGGGATGTCTTTCCCGTTGCTGAAGGTAAGCAAATCTTGGTATTTTTAGGTCTTGGAAAAACAGATAAATTATCCCTAACCGACTTGCGTATTCAAGTACGTAAGGCTTGGAGCTCAAATTTTTTAAAGAAAACTAAAAGCGTTGAAATTATTCCACATAGTAAGGATGAGGCTGTTATTAACGCCATCATCGAAGGGGTATTAATTGGCGCGTACACCTGGGATAAATATAAATCCAAGAAAAAAGAAGATGCTGAAGTTAAGGATAAACACATCACCATCGCTGTTGATCAAAAACCTTCCTTTGTTCAAACAGTAGCCATTTGCCAAGGCGTAACCTTAACGCGAAATCTAGTTAATGATAACGCCGATGTGACCACTTCAGATCATTTGGAAGCAACCATGCGTCAATTAATCAAGGGGCAGAAGAATATTTCCCTGGAATTGCTTAATAAAAAAGAACTAAAGGCTAAGGGTTTAAATTTTCACCTGGCTGTTAATCAAGGTTCTCACCGTGAACCCAAATTAATTATCGTTAAATACAACGGCGGTAAAAAAGGTGACGGTTATACAGCCATTGTTGGTAAGGGCATGACCTTTGATACCGGAGGCTTGAATTTAAAGCCTTCTAACAGCATCGAGACCATGAAGATTGATATGGCAGGTGCTGCAGCGGTATGTGGGATTTTAAAAAATGTCTTAAGTCTTAAGATTAAGAAAAACCTGCTCTTTGTGCTAGGTATTGCTGAAAATGCCATTAGCGAAACAGCGTACAAACCCGGCGATGTGATTATTGGGTATGCGGGTAAATCAGTTGAAATTGGCAACACCGATGCTGAAGGCCGCTTGGTGTTAGCTGATGCTTTTTCTTATTTAGTTAAGAATTACAAGCCAGCCAAAATGATTGATTTAGCCACCCTAACCGGTGCATGTGTCGTGGCTTTAGGTTTTGATTACACCGGGTTATTTTCTAATAATGATGAATTAGCTCGTGATTTGGTGCATGCGTCAAATGCTACTGATGACCGTGCCTGGCGCCTGCCGATTTATGCAGAGATTGCAGACTATATCAAAAGTCCAATTGCTGATT
>CAYNTZ010000127.1:0-5786 GCA_964400365.1 uncultured Planctomycetales bacterium
GCCCACTGTCAGCGTGTCTGCTGAGCTGCTAGTGCTGGGTGCCGCCGCAATCCCAACCTTATTGCCAAAGTAAATATTATTGACAGTGGTGGGTGTTGATAAATATTTAACTCCGGGGGCGGAGGGAGAGTCGATTAGTTTCCAAGAACTGGTTGCGGAGCTTTTTTGCCCCTTACACACTTGGATATCCCCATTGCTGTCCACGAAAACAGTGCCGTCAGAATTGGCAGCGCTGCAAGCCCGTTTTTCGTCCATACCGGCAGTTAATTGTAGGGTGTCATAATGGCCAGAGGGCGCTGGGTAGTATGTAACAAGGGTGGTTGAACCTGCCCATGCTGCTGAAGCGTAAGTATATAGGAGAAGAGTGGTTAGAAGTCTGGATAAGTTTTTCATATGTTTACAGCCTCCGCATAAAAAAGGTATAAGGCCATCTGTTGCTACTAAAAGTTTAACATCCTGGGCTTGTAAAACAAGAGAAAAATATGCTATTTATGAAAGCGTTTTCCTTAAAATAATAACGAAGATGCTAGACAGGAATCTTTTTAATTATTAAAATAATCTAAATATTTATTTTTCAAATTGGGAGGCGTATGCAATCTAATAATTCCAAGCTTTTGATAGCGTTTATGGCGGGTGCGGTTTTAGGTGCTTTATTATTAGGAATGGCCAGTCGTTCTGAAAAAGCGGGTTTAGAGCAATTAAACCAGCGAAATAGCCAAGAATTGGCCAGGGTGCAGGCGTTATTGCTTAATTCCAAGAAAGCGGTTGATGAGGCGGTTGCAAGGGCTCTGGCGGGTGAAAAAAAGGCGGATGCCCTGCAGGCAAAGTTAGATGAATTAAAGAAGACTGGCGGGACGATTAAGTTGGAAGGGGAAGATTTTAAGAAAGCTCATCAAATTGACATAGGCGCTTCTCCTGTCAAGGGGCCTAAGAATGCTGCGGTGACCATTGTTGAGTTTGTTGATTTGCAATGCCCTTTCTGTGCCAAATTTTATTCCGTGACCAATGAAGTCCTTAAGGCCTATCCATATAAGGTTAATTTTGTTATCAAGAATTTTCCTTTGAGTTTCCATCCTAATGCCCGTCCAGCGGCGAAGTTGGCCTTAGCCGCGAATGAGCAGGGCAAATATTTTGAAATGGTTGAGTTGTTGCTTCAAAACAAGGCTGAGGTCAACGAATCGCGGATTAAAGAATACGCCAAGAAATTAAGGCTTAACACGAAGCGTTTGATTAAAGATTATAAAGAAAAAGATGCGCGCTGGGAGGAGCAGATTAAGGCAGATATTAAATTAGGCCAGCAGGTGGATGTGCGTGGCACCCCGACGTTTTATGTTAATGGGCGCAAGACCCAGGCGCGTGATTTCGCTGCCTTTAAGTCGGAAATTGACCTGATCCCGCAATAAAAGAGCGCAACAGCAGCTCAATCGTTTTAATTAATAATCAAAAAATAATTGATTTATATAAAAATTATCTTGACAGCCGTTTTTGCTTTTGCTAGGATGCGGCAGAAGTAAGCAGTAAGGCAGTCTTGTCGATTCCCCCAATCGGCAGTAGTTAATACCCCCCAAGGCAGCGCAACCCAGGTTTTCGTATTCTTATTAAAAAGCTCTTTAATGGGAAGAGCGTTTAAAACAAAGGAGAATGAAAATGAGCAGAACAGTGTCCAATAAGGGGTTTTCGTTGGTGGAATTAGCCATTGGCTTGGCGGTTATTACGGTGTTGATTCTCTCGATATCGTTATCATCGGGCATCAGGGATAATGCCAAGGTGCAGGCAGCGTCACAAAGTGTTAGCGCGTTGCGTTTAGCAGCTGAAAATTATTTAGCGGCCGGGAATATGAATTATGCGGGCATGACCATTGCAACGCTTAAGACGTCTAACTTACTACCTACTTCATTTACAGGAACAACAGCAAATCCTTGGGGAGGAAACTTCACCATTACACCTAATGCGGCCAGTAGTAATACCAAGGTTGACATTGCCATGACAGCCGTTCCATCTGCTGATTCAACAAAGTTAACTAATTATTTTACCAATAGCACCAGCGCAACCGCCTATGATGCAACCAGCAAAACCTGGACGGCAACATTTTAACTCAAGGATAAAGATGCATGATGAATAATCATCGTGGCTTATCGTTGTTGGAGTTGAGTATCGCATTAGCTGTGGTGGCTATATTGGGCGTTGCCATTTTACGGAGCTCCGTAGCTGCCATAGCTAGTGCTGATATTCAACAGCGCAAGGATTCATTAAAGGCTATTGCACAGGGCTGTCTTTACTATAAGGCGAAGTTTGATAAGTGGCCGGTCTTTGTGCATGACTTGATTAATGAAGATTTAATTAACGTGCCGTATTTTAATGCCTTGATTCAACGGGGGATGCGGTTAGATTTTAAGAAAAGTGGAGAAATGTTATTGATTTCTGACGGGCAAGGTTTGGTTGAGGCAGCTATGCCTTCTTCAGGTCTGGTGCGTCTAACCTATGCGAGGAATCGTGAAACAAATAAATTTAAAAGTTCAAGCGTTCTCACTTATTGAGCTCTCCATTGCCATGGCCGTCGTTGCTGTCTTTGCTGCAGCTACATTGCCGGTGGCGATCCGTACTTTTGAAATTAAGGCGGCCGAGAAAACAGCACTTGAAATGGCATTGATCCAAGATGCGGCGCGTAATTATTACGCCAATAAAAATAAATGGCCCGATAACCCAGCGCAGTTACAGGTAGAGGGGTATTTGAGCCCTGATTGGGATATTTTAAACCCTTGGAAATTGCCCTATATCATTGATGCTTCGCTGGTTTCTACATTAAAGGTGGTGACCAATGGGGTGCCTCAAGGTGTACAAAACATGGTGATAAGTCGCCTGCCGATGGGGCTCAAGGAAAAAGATGGGATTGGAGTTTCCAGCAGTATTAGTGCGCCAGGTGTTACGCCTGCTGGTGTTGCAAGTGGGGTTATTGTGGCGTGGTCAGGTAGTATTGCTAATATCCCGTCGGGCTGGGTGTTGTGCGATGGGGATCCAAAAACCGGGGCTCCGGATTTAAGGGATAAATTTATTATAGGGGCCAACAGTGATGTTTCAGGCAGGGCGATGACCAATGTCACGGGTGCGCCAACAGGCCAGGGTGGGGCGGTCAATCATGATCATGGCGGGAAAACCGGAGACCATCAATTAACCGTCGCTGAAATGCCAAGTCATCAACATGCCGGCGGGTACGGGGAGGTTTTTACAGAATTAGCTCCCTTTGGGGTAGCCTGGAAATATGGCGGCGGGCAATGGGGTAGTGCAAATACGGACAGGGATAATTACCAGTGGTTAACAGATTCAGTTGGTGGCAATCAAGCGCATTCACACACCATTGCCAACGCCAATCACCTGCCGCCTTATTATGCGTTAGCATTTATTATGAAGGTGTAGTTTAACAACCCTGTCATTTCCGCGGACGCGGGAATCCTTGTCTTATGATTAAATTAATACTCCTCATTATTATTTCATTACCCGCCGTTGTCCATGCCGACCTAGTTGTTAACAAACGTTCCGTTGCTGATATCGAGCGTTCATTAAATATCAAAACAGGGCCAGATTGGCTATGTTATCAAGAGCATTATGTGCTTTGCCCTACGCCTAAGCCGCCCTATGTTGGCAAGAAGCGTGTTTTTTGGGTGCCGGAATTCCTCATTGAAACAGTTAAAGCGCCTGGGGAATATATTCTAGTGGATCAGCATGCAGAGCGCCGGAAAAGAGAATTAATAGAGGCAGCAAAAAAAGGGGTTCTTGAGTTAAAGGGGGCAGGCGAAGGAGTAAGTAGCTCGTCGTCAATTCAATCGATCAATAGCAGTAATCTCGCATTTAGTGAGGTGCATGTGCAGTCGTTTAAGCCTGGGGCGCTCTTGGGCTTAACCTGTCCAAGTCCATCATCAAATCTGCCTGCTCTAACCAAGCGCGGCACGGAGGAGCGTTTTAAGGAATGGCGTAGGAAGGGGAATTTTTATTCTGAAGAAATGGGTACCTGGGGATATTTAAATCCCCGGACAGGTTTTATGGTTCATGCAAGCCCGATGGTGGCATCGGTCGCTTCAGCGGTTAAGGGGCTATATTTATTGCAATCACAACCATTGTCAAATCTAACTATTGCATCAAATTTAGATAATGACAAGATGCAGTTGGTGCCAATGACCTTGGCGCGCGCGTCAATGGTGAAGCCAGGTTGTGTGCAGATTGGCCAGGATTTAAGTGCATATGAAAAGAATAATTATTCAAAGGATGGCCGCTATGCATGGCTTTATTGGCATCGTCATAATGATTGCCCTTGCCTGTAGTTTAGGTGGTTGTAATTTGGGCTGGGCGGATGTGTTTAAAACCGAAGCGGCTGATGCGGCAAGTTTCAACAATGCTCTTGCCAATGATGTGCATGCCCGCTATTACCGTCAGGGCGAAGATTACCCAATCAATTCGCAATTAAGTAGCAATAATCACGATGTTGATGGCGGGGAAGTGGGTGGTGGTTTTCCTGATGGCTATGGGGGGATTAATGTTGGTTCACATCTTGATAAAGATTTGGTGAAGAGTGGTGTTCCTTCCAGCCGGGCTGATCAAATAGCTCCAAAGGCAGGTTGGGTCGAGTTAAAGAAATTAGAGTACACCGACCCAGTTGAGGCGGATTTGTTAAAACATTTTCATGTGGCGGAAATTTTGAAAGAAGGGGTTCGGGTTCAGCAATACGTGGAATTACAAAAGGTGGTGGATGACCCGATTTATAAATTAGCGGCGAGATCACAGTTGCGCTGTATTAATAAGGCATTAAAGGGGACGCCAAGCAGGGGTGGTGTTTCTTTGGGTGAAGCCTTTGACCGATGCCTTAAGGAGCCGGCTTTTGAGATGACAAGTGCTCCGGATGGGATGCTTTTTAAAGCCTTGGGGCTAGATGCCTATTCAAATGGAATAAAAAGAGATGTGGTGCGTATTGCTGGTGATGTGGAATTGAAACGCAATGACTATGAATTTATAGCGCCTAAGGAATATATCGGCAATGTGTTGGCGAAGAGTCGCAGTTTTTATAAGCAAAAGATTGATGAATTGCTTGATCAATATTTAGGCAGGAATGATGCCGGCGGGGAGCGGTATGTTGTTGATGAAGAGATGTTAAAAAGTTTAAGTTTGCCAGGATTTACCGTGCAGGCCTATCAAATCCGCAATTTAAGCGTCTTGCAACCTGAAGAAGCTGATATTGCAGCCAATCACCTGGCCTCTAGGTTAGCCTATATTAAAACAGTGCAGCGCTACGCCCAGGCGGATGAATGTTTGCGCAGGGCGATAGAAAACCCTAAGGTGGAGGCGGCTTATAAGTCTTTTATCCAAGATCGCCGTCAATTCCTAAAAGAAGAATTAGCCTCGCTTGCTCTTCAACGGAGTCTAACCGAAGACTATGCCGACACCATGTCTACTATAATAGATCAGGCAGATAAAGAGCGGCTTGGGGTTATTAAGCAAATGGTTAAATAGCCAAAGGTTGAAGGACTTGACATATATACTTCAATGAAGTATACTTACTGGTGAGGAATAAATGGAGTTTATTGAAACGTCAGTTTTTTGTAAGGCTGCAAAAGCTTTATTTGGAGATGAAGGATTAAGGCAGCTGCAATCGATGCTATTATTGTCTCCGACTATGGGCTAGGTGATGCCAGGATCTGGTGGTTTAAGAAAATTACGATACCTGTCAGGTGGGAAAGGTAAAAGAGGTGGTTTAAGGGTTATTTACTATTGGGTAAGCATGGATCACAAGATTTACT
>CAYNTZ010000128.1:0-5723 GCA_964400365.1 uncultured Planctomycetales bacterium
GCGATATCGCCGACATCCAGGCACGCATGTCCCAGGAAGGGTTTTGGGATAATCAGACACAAAGCAATAAGATCATGCAGGAGCTTAAGGGCTTAAAGAATATCGTCGAGCCCTATGCCGAATGTGTCAAGCGTGTGGCGGATGCCAAGGAATTGATTGGTTTAACTGAAGGCGACCAAGGCATGGGGGAGCAATTAGCCCTGGAAGCTGAAGATATAAAACAGAAGATTGATGCGATTGAATTAGAGGCCATGTTAAGCGGGCCTTTTGATAATAATGCGGCGTTGTTAAGTATTAATGCGGGGGCGGGCGGGACGGAATCGTGTGATTGGGCGAGCATGTTATTGCGGATGTATTGCCGTTATGCCGATATTAAGGGTTTAAAGTGTGAAGTGATTGATGTGCTGCATGGCGATGAAGCTGGACTCAAGAATGCGACGCTGCGGATGGAGGGTGAGAAGGCCTTTGGTTATTTGAAAGCGGAAAAGGGTGTGCATCGCTTGGTTAGGATTTCGCCTTTTGATTCAAATAAGCGCCGGCATACGTCCTTTGCCTCCATTGAAGTGATTCCGGAAGTTGAAGATGATGTTGAGATTGCCATCGACCCTTCTGAATTGCGCATTGATGTGTTCCGTGCCTCAGGGCCGGGTGGGCAAAGCGTTAACACCACGGATTCTGCGGTGCGTGTCACCCACTTGCCGACGGGAATTGTAGCCCAGTCACAAAAAGAACGTTCCCAGCTGCAGAATAAAGAACGGGCCATGAAGGTCTTGCGGGCCAGGCTTTATGAAAAGAAACAGCGCGAGCAGGCTGAGGCCATGGATAAGTTCTCCGGGGAGAAGCAGAAGATTGAGTGGGGTTCACAAATCCGCTCCTATGTGTTACAGCCATACATCATGGTCAAGGACCACCGCACCGGGGTTGAAACCGGTAACGCACAGAAAGTGCTTGATGGTGAGATCGAAGAATTTATTCAAGGTTACTTAAAGACAAAACCTGAAGACCGCGATAAGCGGTTAAAAAATAAAGGAAACGACGATGTTTGATTTTCTAGTCCGCAGCAGCTTAGTTAAGGGTGCGCAGAAGCATATTGAGAATTTAAGCCCTAAGGTGCAAATCCATGTGCATCCGGAAGCGCCATTGCCTTCAATTTCATTAGTGAAGAAACTTTCAGCCCGTGCTTCACAAATTTGCGCCTTGGAGCCTCAGGTCAGCGCCTTATCCGATGACCAGTTAAAGGCCAAGACGGTTGAATTTAAGGCAAAGATTGCCCAGGCCATTGCGGTTAAGAAAAGCGAACATGTAACGGTTGTGAGCCAGTACCATAAAGCCCAAAATGCTCAAGAGCGTGAAGATTTAGTGACGGAGATTAAGCGTTTAGAAAAAGAGCTTTTTGAAACTAAGCAAAAGGTTTTGGATGAAATTTTAAATGAAGCCTTTGCTGTTGTCAGGGAAACGGGCAAGCGTGTGCGTAATATGCGCCATTTTGACACCCAGCTTGTTGGGGGGATGGTTTTGCATAGCGGGGCTATTGCGGAGATGACCACCGGTGAAGGTAAGACCTTGGTGGCGACCTTGCCGGCGTATTTAAATGCCTTAACCGGTGACGGGGTGCATGTGGTCACTGTTAATGATTACCTAGCCCATCGTGACCGTAACTGGATGGGGCCGATTTATGAATTTTTAGGATTAACGGTGGGATGTATTTCACATGATGTCAACCCGCGTGACCGCCAAGCGGCGTATGCCTGTGACATCACCTATGGGACGAATAACGAATTTGGTTTTGATTACCTGCGCGATAACATGGTGTCCTTCAAGGAAGAAATGGTGCAGCGCGGCCATGCCTTTGCGGTTGTCGATGAAGTTGATAGTATCTTAGTTGATGAAGCGCGCACGCCCTTAATTATTTCTGGGCCTGCGGAAGAAAGTACCGATAAATATTACCGTGCCTTCCAAATAGCCCGCCAATTAAAGGGGCGCCGTGTCACTGAATCTCAGGAAGTTGATGCCAAGCACAAGGGCGAAGACCTTTATCAAGGGTTTGATTATTTGGCTGATGAAAAAGCTAAATCCGTGTCTCTTTCCGAAGAGGGCGAGCGCAAGGCGGCAGAACTTTTTGGTGTCAAGAACTTGCATGAGATTGACACCGTCGAGTATCGCCATCACGTGATTTGTGCTCTGCGTGCTCAGGAATTTTTTACCCGCGACGTGGATTATGTGGTCAAGGAAGGCAAGGTTATCATTGTCGATGAATTCACCGGGCGCATGATGCCTGGCCGCCGCTGGTCGGATGGCCTGCATCAAGCGGTGGAAGCCAAGGAAGGGATTAAGATTGAGCGCGAAAACCAAACCTTAGCGACGATCACCTTCCAAAACTATTTCCGCATGTACGGCAAGCTTGCCGGGATGACTGGTACGGCCTATACGGAAGCCAATGAATTTAAGCAGATTTATAATCTCGACGTTATTGTTATTCCTACCAACCGCCAATTGGTGCGTGTTAACTATCCCGACTGTATTTATAAGACGGCGATGGAGAAATATAACGCCGTAGTTGAAGAAATCGCCCAGGCGCATGCCAAGGGCCAGCCGGTGCTCGTCGGTACGATTTCCATTGAACGTTCTGAGTTAATTGGGTCTTTGCTGAAGAAAAAAGGCATCCCACACCAAGTCTTAAATGCCAAGTACCATGAATTAGAAGCACATATTATCGCCCAGGCAGGGCGTTATAAAGCCGTGACTATTGCCACCAACATGGCGGGCCGTGGTACGGATATTGTTTTAGGCGGTAATGCGGAATATTTAGCGCGTGCCTTAGCTGCTGAAAAAGGGCAGAATGCCACCGACGAAGAACGCGTGGAAATGATCAAGAAATTTATCACCCAATTTAAAGAACAAGTTTCTAAAGAAAAAGAACAGGTTTTGGCAGCCGGTGGTTTGCATGTCTTGGGTACCGAGCGCCATGAATCACGCCGTATTGATAATCAGCTGCGCGGCCGCTGCGGCCGTCAGGGGGATCCTGGTTCGTCTAGGTTTTATGTGTCCCTGCAAGATGACTTAATGCGCCTTTTCGCGTCGGATACCATCATGGCGGTGATGGATAAGCTTGGCATGAAGGAAGGTGAAGTGATTGAAAGCCGCATGGTTTCTGGTGCCTTGGAAGTGGCCCAAAAGCGGGTTGAAAATTACAACTTTGAAATCCGCAAACAATTGCTGGAATATGATAATGTCATGAATAAGCAGCGTGAGGTAATTTATTCCCTGCGTCGTTCCATCCTAGAGGGCGAAAACTTGAAAGACGTGGTGTTAGACGCTGTTTTTCAAGTAAGCGATGATTTGATAGACCAGCACCTTGCTTTAACCGCCGAGAGTGGGAGCAATTTAGATCCGTTGGGGGCGGAGTTGTTTGCTAAATTCAGTTTGGATATCCGTCCCATCATGGCGAATTTAAGCGGGTTAAGTGCCGCTGAGTTAAAAAAGGAAATCGAACATCTCTTGGCCCAAGCCTATGAAGTGAAGGAAGGGCAATTGGGTGCTGATGTGATGCGCCGTATGGAGCGCATGATTTTATTGAACGTCATTGATAATAAGTGGAAGGATCACCTGCATGTGATGGACCAGGTTAAGGATGGTATTGGCCTGCGGGCCTTAGGCCAGCGTGATCCGCTGGTTGAGTATAAGAAGGAAGGTTTTGCCCAATTTAAGGTGATGTATGGTTCAATTAATGATGAAGTGGCTGGTTTGATTTTCAAGCTTGAAGCGGTGGCGCCTGAAGGCCGGCCGCGTTCAGTCTTTAGTGCTATTCCCCAACAAGCTGTGCATCAAGAGTTTCAAGGCCTGCCCCAAGCAGGTCAAGGTCCTCAAGAAGCAGCATTAGCCTCCCAAGCCATGCCGGTCCCGCAACCACCTAAGGCGATGATGCCAGGCGGTGACAAGGTCGGCCGCAACGACAATTGCCCCTGCGGCAGCGGTAAAAAGTATAAAAAATGCCACGGGGCCTAAGGTTTGGATATAATTATTTTAGAAGAAACGTAACTTATTTATCTGCAACACCTTACTCTCCTTGACAGCGCTCATTTATGTGCTATCTTTGCAGCATACTATATATGCTTCGTTGTAACCTTTTATCAATTTAGCACTGTGTTGAGTTTTACCCATCCGCGTTTGCGTATATCACCCTTTTAAACAGGGAATTAAAATTTATTTTAGGAGACTATCATGTTTAAACGCCTAACGTCAGTGACCGTTCTTATTGCCTTTTTTGCCACCTCTGTCTATGCCCCTGGCCGTGCTTATGCCGCCCCCTTGTTGGGCCTGCCAGAGCCTGGCACCATGGTTTCTCTGTCAGCGGCCTATGCGCCTGCGATGATTAAGGGTATTACCTTAGATACCAAGAATCCCTTTGTTTTTGACTTCATCATTGATACCGGTAATTCCGGCCTAAAGCTTGAAAACCCTCTATTAAAAGAAGAATCCACCAAGTTAATTAAGTATTTTTTAGCTGCCTTAACCATCCCTGAAAAGGATTTATGGGTCAACCTAAGCCCGTATGAAAAAGACCGTACCTTAGCGCAAAACCTATCTCAAACCGAGATGGGCCGTGATATGCTGGCGCAAGATTACCTGCTTAAACAGATCACCGCTTCCTTAATATACCCTGAAAAAGACCTAGGTAAGAACTTCTGGGATAAGGTCTACGCCAAATCCCAACAAATGTATGGCACTACCCAAATCCCGGTGAATACCTTTAATAAGGTATGGATTGTAGCTGACAAGGCTGATGTTTTTGAACGCAATCAAACCGCCTTTGTGATGGGTGCGCATTTAAAGGTGATGTTGGAAGAAGATTATTTGGCTAAGGAAAAGAATACGGCTGCTAAGTCAAATGTCGATCAGACAGCTAATATCGCCTCCCAAATCGTCCGCGACATCGTCATTCCTGAGCTTGAAAAAGAAGTCAACGAGGGCAAGAACTTCGCACCCTTGCGCCAGATGTTTCATTCGATGATCTTAGCGAGCTGGTTTAAGATGGCGTTAAAAGATGCCGTGATGACCCAGCTTTATGGTAATCAGAATAAGGTAGGGGTGGGTGTCAACAACGATGACCCAGCCCAGACCCAAAAGATTTATGAGCGTTATTTACAAGCCTATAAGAAAGGTGTGTTTAACTATATTAAAGAAGACGTGGACACGCTTACTAAGGAAGCAACTCCTAAGAAGTATTTCTCCGGTGGGGTAGCAGCACTGAATCCCGCAATGATTAGCCGTCATCAAGATACAGCCGCTGCTATGACCACGGCAAATAGCTTGCGTGGGCACAACTTACTTAATGTTTCCGCCGCTATGCGCAGTCAAGAACCTAATGACCATAGGGAAATGGATGAGGCCGACCTTAAACCTAATACTAAACTTTCGATTGCCGATCAATATTATCAAGATCTTGTTGCGGCATTGGAAGCTGATTTAGATAGTGGCAATAAAACTACATGGCAAGAGATGCTTGCGTGGGACTCAACCCGAAATTTTATTTATGCCATGAAGCAAAATGGTACTTCTACTTCGGTTGCAGTGAGTGCCTTAAGTAATCTTATTGAAGATGTGGAAGCTACAAAAGGTAAGGCAAAGTATAGCAGAAACAAGACACTTCGACCGTTAATCGTTGTATGGAATGATAAAGCCCAGTATCAAGCATGGCTTAAAACCCCTGCCGGCAAAGCAGC
>CAYNTZ010000129.1:0-5685 GCA_964400365.1 uncultured Planctomycetales bacterium
ATTTATGAAAAAGCCTGGCCTTTGCGCACCCACCATCACCATTACCCGCCGTTGCGCATTTACACGACGGGAAATCAGGTTGGCAAGGTGGTTGATTCCCTGGTGGCTGGCGGCTGTGTGATTGAAAGTGCAGAGATTAATCATTCAGTTGTGGCTAATAATGTGACGGTAAAGAACGGCGCACAGGTGAAGAATTCAGTGTTGATGGACGGGGTGACTATTGAAGAGGGTGCACGGGTGCAAAATGCCATTATTGATAAAGACGTGGTGGTGCCGGCCAAATCATCAATTGGTTTTAATGCGGACTTGGATCGTCAACGGTTTACCTTAACGACATCTGGCATAGTAATAGTTGCGAAAAAGACGTCGTTGTGATAAATTAGCAAAAATTATTTTAAGGCAACCTTGGTGTTGTAGGAACGTATGATTATTCAACCAAAGATTAGAGGCTTTATCTGCGTCACGGCGCATCCAGTTGGCTGCGCGCATCATGTGCAAGACCAAATCAATTATATTAAGGCGCAAAAACCTATTGTTGGCGGGCCTAAGAAGGTTTTAGTTATCGGATCATCAACTGGTTACGGCCTAGCGTCGCGCATTACGGCTGCTTTTGGTGGCGGAGCGGCGACCATGGGGGTGTTTTTCGAGAAAGAATCTGATGGTAAGCGGACGGCGACCGCTGGCTGGTATAACACGGCCGCTTTTCATGCGGCGGCTGTTAAGGAAGGCCTTTATAGCCGTAATTTTAATGGTGATGCGTTTTCAGATGAGATGCGCGCCCAGGTTTGTGCGGCGATTAAACAGGATTTAGGCCAGGTTGATTGTGTGATTTATTCCTTGGCATCGCCTCGTCGGGTAGACCCTAAGACGGGCGAATTATATAAGTCAGTGCTTAAGCCCAAGGGCAAGCCATACACTAATAAGAGCATTGATTTTGAGAAGAACGAAGTGATTGAAGTGACGCTGGATACAGCCAATGCGGATGAGATTAATCAAACGATTAAGGTGATGGGCGGTGAAGATTGGGAATTATGGGTTAATGCCTTGCAAGCCCAAGGATTATTGGCGCCAGGTGCAGTGACGGTGGCATACTCCTATATCGGTCCTGATGTGACGACCCCGGTGTACCGCAACGGCACGATTGGTGCGGCTAAGGATCATTTAGAGGCAACGGCCCATATTATTGATGAGCGTATGAAGAAAATAGGTGGACGCGCCTTTGTGTCGGTTAATAAGGCCTTGGTTACCCAAAGTTCTTCAGCGATACCGTTTATTCCGTTGTACTTTGTATTGTTGATGAAGGTGATGAAGGCCAAGGGTGTGCATGAAGACTGCATTCACCAGATTTACCGTTTATTTGCGCAACGCCTTTATAATGATATGCCGCTTCATGATGTGCCGGTTGATCAAAAGGGCCGGGTGCGGGTGGATGATTGGGAAATGCGTGCGGATGTGCAGGAAGAGGTTACCAAGCTATGGAGCATTGTGGCTGATGCGAACGTCAATGAGATTGGTGATGTGGAAGGTTATAACAGCGATTTCTTAAAATTATTTGGTTTTGGGTTTAAGGATGTTAACTATGATGCGGATGTAGATCCACAAGTGCTTATTCCGCAATAAGTTTCATCTTTAGAAAAAATACTTTAATTCACCGTTGACACCCCGTCGACTTATTATTAAATTGGTATTATGTATTTAAAACGGCTAGAAGTCTTCGGGTTTAAATCCTTTGCAGAAAAAACTGTTTTAAATTTCGAGCAAGGCATTGCCGCTATTGTAGGCCCTAATGGCTGCGGTAAAAGTAATGTCTTTGATGCTATCCGTTGGGTTTTAGGTGAGCAATCGGCCAAGGATTTGCGCGGCAGCTCGATGGAAGATGTTATTTTTAACGGCACCGACAAGAAAGCGCCCTTGGGTTTTGCCGAAGTCAGCCTCACCTTTGCTAATCAAACCAGAATTCTCCCCGTCGATCACGATGAAGTCATTATCACCCGTCGCTTGTTCCGCTCCGGCGAGAGTGAATATTTAATTAATAAGAATACATCGCGCTTGCGCGATATTGTTGAACTTTTCTTAGGTACGGGTGTGGGGGCCGAGGCGTATTCCTTGATCCAGCAGGGCCGCGTTGACATGGTGGTTTCGGCCAAGCCTGAAGACCGCCGTCAAATTTTTGATGAAGCAGCTGGTATTACTAAATATAAGGCTAAGAAGAAGGAAGCGTTAAGTAAATTAAAGGATGCGGAAGATAATTTACTGCGTATCAATGATATTGTCGTTGAAGTCAAGCGCCAGATTGCTACTATCGAACGCCAAGCCAAGAAAGCCCAGCGCTACAAGGAAGATTTTGAGCAGTTAAAACAATATGAATTAGTGATGGCTCAGCATCAGATGGGTCAATTCAGCGTCGAGCAAGAAGCGATCAAGGCTTCTTTAAGCGCTTTGCAAGCCCGTGAGCAAGAGGCCTTAGCCCAATTGGATGAATTAAGCCACCGCATGGGCCATGAAACCGCCTTGTTAGAGCAAGCGGAAGAGCAATTAAATGTGTTACGCGGCCAGCAAAACCGGTTGGATAATGAAATTGAATTAAATGCCCGCCAAATTATGTTTAATGAAGAACGTTTAAATTCTTTTGATGAGGCTTTGTTGCGTTTGGACGAAGACAAGCGTTTAGCCTTAGAGCGTTGCACGGCCGCGCAATTAAAGGTTGAAGAATTACGTAAGGTCTTGGCTCAGTTGCAAGAAGATGCGGCGTTAGCTCAAGGCCGTTTGCAGGAAAAACGTTCAAGTTTGAGCCTTTTATTAGCGTCGACCCAGGAAGCCCAAGAGACTATTAAGTCGTTTGAGCAAGAAATTTTTAGTTTTCACGCCCAGGAAAACCGGGTGAAGAATCAATTAACGGACAATATGAAGCGCGGCATGGAAGCCCAAGCCCGCCAAAGCCGGTTGGAGCATGAAAACAACAAGGTCAGCAATGAACAGCAGCAAATTGCCCAGAAATTCAACGGCATCTCTGCGGCCATCGGCCAGGTGCAGGGTTTATTGGAAAGTTTATGGGTTAATTGCAATGCCCGTCGGAGTGAGTTAGAAGGATTAAAATCTTCCTTAGGTTTGCAAGAACAAGCTATTGATGACCTTGAAAAATCAAAGGTTTTCTTATCTTCCCAAAAAGAGTTTATCCAAAAAATGCATTTGCAATACCAGGAAAATCCTGATCCGGTGGTGGAGGGTAAATTCATTGCCGCGATACGTCCCAACGAACAACAAACGGGTATTATCGGCCGGGTTAAGCATATTGATGTGATTGCAGCGACGGAAACAAGCCCAGAGTGTTACGAAATTACCTATGAAACAAAATACATCGCGCTTGACCTGCAGCACATGGATGAGCGGGTAGTTAATTTAGATGCGCAATTGGCATTAAGTATTGAAGCCAAGGGGGCTTTAAATGAAAGCATTCGCCAACTAGAGTCAGCCGTTGAGGCGGATTTAAAAGCCATCCAGGATCAAGAGAAGAAATTATCCGTTCTAGAATCTCAGAAGAATGATGTGGAGATGGAATCGGGTAAACTCGTCGGTGAATTAGACATGATCACCAATGAATTTGCCGAAATTCAATCTACCTTAGCAAGCTTAAAGGTTCAGGAAGGTGAATTGTCAGCTGTTTTATCAAGTATTCATGAAGGGATTAACCGCGCCCAGGAAGATATTAAGGTCAAGCGTTCCGCGATTGCGCAAAAGAATCAGGAGCGGGAAGAATTAAATGTGGCGATTGCGCAAATGGATGCGGAATACGCGGCGGTGGCCGATAAGCAGCATGGTTTACAGGAAAATTTAAATGTATATACCGCTGGTTTAGACCGCGATTTAGCAGATATCACACGCTTTGACCAGGAAGTCCAAGAATACAAAGCTAAAAAGGCCAAGACGGCAGAAGATAATGCGCAATTAGCCATTACCATCGAGCAATCAAAGGCCCAATTAGAATCTATCCGTCAAGAATGCAATCAATGCGCCCAGGAAAAGAATGAAATGGCCTTAGCGTTAAACAGCCTGCGCCATCAAAGTCGTGCCATTGAAGAGGAAATCATTACTGCTAAGACTGAATTGCATAACCTGGAAATGAAAAACCAAGAATTGCAATTTAGCCTGCGCACACTAAAAGAACGTTTATTGCAAACTTATAAGATTGACTGGGATGCGCTAGTTAACCAGCCGCCGGTGTTGCCGGTTGCAGCTGCGAATGTTGTTGCTGAAGGTGCGACAGAAGCTATTGCAGAAGTTGTGATGGGTGAAGACGGTCAGCCGATTGCTATTGAAGCTCAGCCAGTAGCCGCAGAAGCCCAAGCGACCGCCGCTGGCTTACCCATGCTGCCTCCACAAGTCAACTTTGAAGAATTAGCCATTGAAATCGATCGCTTAAAGAAGCGTTGTGAATCCTATGGCGCGGTTAACTTGGTGGCGATTGAAGAATTTGAAGAATTAAAAGGCCGTTATGAATTTTTAACCAAGCAGCAAAGCGATTTATTGACCGCGCGTGAGCAATTGATGTCCACGATTCAAAAGATCAACAAGACCACCCGTCAAATGTTCACCGATACCTTTACCAAGGTCAACGAAGAATTCCAAACCTTCTTCCGCATGCTATTTAGCGGCGGGGAAGCTCAGCTGATCTTACTTGACCCTGAGAATGCCTTGGAATGCGGTATTGATATTGTGGCTAGACCTCCGGGCAAGAAGCCGCAAAGCATTAGCTTGCTCTCCGGTGGTGAGAAAACCATGACCGCCATTGCCTTGATCTTTGCCGTTTTTAAAGTCAATCCAAGCCCATTCTGTGTGCTCGATGAAATTGATGCCGCCTTGGATGAAGCCAACGTCGGCCGTTTTGCCAAACTTTTAAAAGAATTCGCCAAGATCGCTCAATTTGTGGTGATCACCCACAATAAAAAGACCATGGCTGTCGCGGATGTGATGTATGGCGTGACCATGCAAGAACGCGGCGTCTCCCGCATCGTCTCGGTCAAATTCAACGAATACCAGCCCCAACCCCAAGCCATACCCCCCCAATCCCAACCTGCTTTAGCATCTGTTTGAGCGCAATTACCAAATAAAATCAAGATTTCTTAGAAAGCGCTTTTTCGTTTTTATCTAAACCCTCTACGTTTCAATGCTTTAGCTCCTAATAAAATACAATATTTCTTGCCCCCAGCCCTTGACAAAGCACTTTCTATAGTGCATTCTGTACCTAGTGGATGAGATGTCCCTATTTTTAGAAGTAAACCTAGGAGATTAGCGTATGTTTACCCAAGCCAAGAACCGGTTTAGATCTGGCATTTGGTTTTTTCTTCTAACCTTTGTGGCCAATACCTGTTATGTGCCCATCGCTTCCGCACAAGGCTTTAGTTTGCCTGCGCCCGGTGTACGCATGAGCATGAGCCCAGCCTTTACGCCTAGCATTATTAGAGGCATGACCATAGACACCAAGAACCCCTTTGCCTTTAGCTTCTTAGTTGACAAAGGCGATCAAGTTTTATCCCAAGATGAGAAAAAAGAGCAATATGAGCGCTTAATTAAGTATTTTCTATCAGCCATGACCATCCCTGAAGGCCATCAATGGGTTAACTTAAGCCCTTATGAAAAGAACCGCATTATAGAAGAAGACTTCGGTAAAACCGAAATGGGCCGTGA
>CAYNTZ010000130.1:0-5648 GCA_964400365.1 uncultured Planctomycetales bacterium
AAGACCAGCATGACCCGCCTCATAGACGGGATGGAAAAGCATAACTTGGTGGTGCGGGTGCCGGATAAGGCTGACCGCCGCCAGAAGCTGATCTACATGACTAATAAGGGAAAAGAGTTTCAGCGTAAATTGGTGTCCATTGTGCAAAAGACCTTGCATCAAGCTGAGCAGGGGATAGATTTGAAGGAAATGAAGCGCTGTAAGGATATTTTGGGCAAGATTTATGCCAATGTGGTGGAAAGCCACGATAAAACAATGGTTGCAAAGCCAACTAAACAAAAAATGCTAAAGGATTGATATGTCACACGTTAAGTTCTTAATGATATTGATGCTAAGCCTAGGTTTAGCCGGTTGCGGTAAGGGGAAGGAGGCTGGCGCTCCTCATGGCGGTGGCATGGGTGCCTTTGCGGTGAACGTGGTTGCAGTTAAAGCCCTGAAACAAACCGTGCTGGATAAGGTAGCGGTGGTGGGAAGTTTAAGCCCTAATGAATCAGTGCTTATTAAAAGCGAAATTGACGGTGCTGTAGCTGAGATTAAATTTGAAGAAGGCCAAGCCGTAGCCCAGGCCCAAGAGCTCATTATTTTAGACCAAGAAAAGTTACAAGCAGCTTACGAAGAAGCCAAGGCTAATTTAGGCTCTGCCCAGGTGACCTTTGACCGTATGAAGGCCTTGGTGGAAGGTGGTGCCGTATCCCGTCAGGAATATGATCAAGCTTCTTTCAAGCTGGCAGGGCAGAAATCCCAAGTGGATTTATTGAAGGCCCAATTGGATGATACGGTTATTACGGCTCCTTTTGCCGGGATTGCTGGCGAGCGTAAGGTCAGTTTAGGGCAGGTGATTGCCAAGGACATGATTTTAACCGAGATTATTGATGCCTCCCTGATGAAGGCACAGTTCCATGTGCCGGAGCGCTATTTAAGCCGTTTAAGCGTGGGGCAGGCTATTGAATTATCGGTGGCTGCCTATACAGGAGAAACATTTAAAGGCGAGGTGTTCTTCATTGACCCTAAGGTAGATGAGATGACCCGCACGGTGTTGGTGAAAGCCAAGATTCCCAATCCTGAATCTAAATTAAAGGTAGGCATGTTTGCTAAACTTGAACTGGTGATTGACCAGAAATTAGACGGGGTGGTGATTCCTGAAACAGCCTTGATCCCTAAGGGTGCGGATGTTTTTGTCTATGTGGTGGATGCCGAAAGCAAGGCGCAGATGAAAAAGGTCAAGGTGGGCATACGTATGCCTCATGAATTAGAGATTTTAGAAGGGGTAAGCGCTGGTGATACAGTGATCACCGAGGGATATCAGAAAATAGGGCCGGGTTCCTTGGTTAAGGTGGCTGCCCCTGATGAAAAGGTGCAAGGTAAATAAGCTAAATGAAATTATCTGAAATCAGTATTAATCGCCCGGTTTTAGCCTGCATGATGAGTTTGGGGCTGGTGGTCTTTGGGCTTATTGGACTTAACCGTTTACCCGTGCGTGAGCTTCCCGACGTGGATCCGCCCATTGTGAATGTGCAAACCATTTACCGTGGGGCGTCCGCGGCTGTTATGGAAACCCAGGTGACTGAACCGCTGGAAGATGCGCTGATGAGTGTGGAGGGTATCCGCACCATGACCAGCGAATCCCGCGAGCAGGTCTCTTCCATCACCATTGAATTTAATCTCGCCCGTGATATTGAAGTGGTAGCCCAGGATGTGCGTGACCGTGTTGCACGCGTGCGCGGCCGCCTGCCTGATGATATAGATGAGCCCATCGTGGCCAAGCAGGATGCGGATGCCAACCCGGTGTTGTGGATCGCCCTTTTTAGCGACCGCTATTCAACGCTTGAATTATCGACGATGGCAGAGAATTTATTTAAGGATCGCTTGCAGACGGTCAATGGGGTTTCTTCTGTTATCTTCGGCGGGCAAAAGCGTTTTGCCATCCGCCTTTGGCTGGATGCCTCCAAGATGGCCTCTCGTGGGGTGACGGTGCTGGATGTGGAAAATGCTTTGAAACGTGAAAACGTGGAATTGCCAAGTGGCGAGATTGAGAATTGGCAGCGGTCGTTGTCTATCCAGACCTATGGGCAGATGAAGAATCCTGATGAGTATAACCGCATGGTGGTCAAGCGGGATGGGGAGGTCTTAACCCGTCTAGGTGATATAGGCAATGCCATGGTGGGCGTTGAAGATGAACGTTCAATCGCGCGTTTTAATTCCAAGCCAGCGTTAGGGATTGGGGTTATCAAGCAATCAAAGGCAAACACCATCGAGGTGGTAAAACATATTAAGGAAGAAGTGAGCCGCATCATGCCCTCCTTGCCGCAAGGGGTAAGTACTTCTTTTCCCTATGATGAATCGATTTATGTGGAGAAATCCATCGTCGAGGTTTGGGAAACATTAGCGATTGCTTTCTTTTTAGTTGTTATCACCATCTTTTTATTTTTGTATAATTTCCGTTCCACCTTTATCCCAACGATCACCATCCCAGTGTCAATTATATCTACCTTTGGGGTGCTGTATGCTTTTGGATTTTCTATTAATATCGTCACCATGTTGGGCTTTGTCTTGGCCATCGGCCTTGTCGTCGATGATGCCATCATTGTCTTGGAGAATATCTACCGGCATATTGAAGCTGGCATGAAACCTTTTGATGCGGCAGTTAAGGGGATGAAGGAAATCGGCTTTGTGGTGATTGCCACCACCATCGCCCTAGTGGCAGTATTTTTACCCATGGCTTTTCAAACCTCGGTAACAGGCCGTTTATTCATTGAATTTGCGGTAGCGATTTCTTTCTCGGTGATTATCTCTGCCTTTGTGGCATTAACCTTAGCACCCATGCTTGCTTCACGCATATTAAAGCCAGTAGATCACAGCCGAAAGCAAAGTGGGTTCATCGCTGCCTTAGACGCCTTTTTTAATGGGTTGACTGTAAATTATAGCCGCGCCTTGGATTGGTCTTTACGCCACACAAAAACAATTGGGGCTGTCTGTTTGATTTCCGTTGGGCTAATTGTTTTCTTTTACACCAGGCTCGACCAGGAATTTGTTCCTTTAGAAGATAAGGGGCGTTTCTTGGTTTTTGCTATTACACCTGAAGGGTCAACCAGCGAGTACACGGACCGCATGGTTAAGAAGATGGAAGAGATTGTGGCCGCAACCCCGGAGACAAAGGAATATTTTTCTGCGGTAGCCTTGGCTCGTGGGACTCCAGGTAATCCGTCACAGGGTTTGGCCTTTATCCGCTTAAAGGAAGATGCGCCGCGCCGTAACCTGAGGGATATTATCGGCGGTATGCAGGGTTTAGGTGCACAATTTTTTAGTCAGATCCAGGGGGCCTTTGTTATTCCTATTATCCCACGTTCCTTTGGCGGCGGCTTTACCCAGCCTTTTCAATTAGTTATCCAGTCTCAGGATTTGATAGCGCTCAATAAATACGCCGAAGAGCTCACCAATAAATTGCGGGGCTTAGGCTTTTTAATGAATGTGCGTTCCACCTTTGAATTAAACAAGCCGCAATTGGATTTGACCATCGACCGTGACCGTGCCGCTGTCTTGGGTGTTACCGTCGAAGACATTGCTAAGACCTTGCAAATTGCCTTTGGCGGTTCGGATTTAAGCCGGGTGAATATTAATGGTAAGGAATATAAGGTGATTGTGCAATTAGAGCGCAGCGAGCGTTTGACGCCGGCCGAGTTAGACCGTTTGTATGTGAAAAGCAGCAACGGGCAATTGGTGCAATTATCAAATCTTTTAACGCATGATACATCGGCGGGGCCATCGGCGATAAATCACCATAATCGCCTGCGCTCTGCGGTGATTGAAGCCACCCCCATGGGCATGCCCTTAGGCGCGGTGATGGAAAAGGTAGCCGCTGTACTTAAAGAAGATTTGCCTCCAGGATTCTCGTATGAATGGAAGGGCGATACCAAGGAATTGGTTGATTCCAGTAAAGGGATTTATTTTATTTTGATTTTAGCGGTGATCATTATTTACATGGTCCTAGCTTCCCAGTTTGAAAGTTTAATCCATCCCTTAACCGTGATGGTGACCTTGCCCATGGCTGCCTTAGGTGCCTTTGGTGGGTTATGGCTGATGAGTTTATTAAAAGTGCCGTCGATGGGGGTGAATCTTTACAGCCAGATTGGTTTGATCCTGCTTTTTGGTCTTGTGACTAAGAACGCCATTTTATTGGTTGAATTTGCCAATCAGCAGATGGCACAAGGCAAGACAGCCATTGAAGCGATGAAGAGTGCAGGGGTCATCCGCCTGCGGCCCATCCTTATGACAGCGGCGGCAACTATTGCAGGTATCCTGCCCATTGCCATTGGTTTTGGGGCGAGTGGTGAGGCGCGCCGTCCCTTAGGGGTGGCGGCAGTCAGCGGCATGGCAGTGAGTACCTTTTTGACCTTATTTATTATCCCGGTGGTTTACGTCTTCTTTAGTAATTTAGTAGCACGGCGCAAGGCCGTTAAACCAAATGTAAGTTTACTTGTACTGGCTCTTTGTTCATTGTTGGTTTTTAATGGTTGCGCAGTGGGTCAAAATTATCAACGCCCGTCAATAAACCTGCCTGCAGCGTGGAAGCAAGCAGTGGAAGCGGATAGCAAGGCGATGGATAAAAATTGGTGGGAAGCCTTTGGGGATGATGTGTTAAATAAACTTGAACAAGAGGCCTTGGTTAATAATCAGGATATTCAAGGGGCTTTAGCGAACGTGGAAAAGGCGCGTGCCTTAGCCCGTTTTAGCAAGGCGGATTCTTCACCCAAGGCGGGGATTAATCCTGAGGCTCATCGTGAGAAATTCTCTGCAAACGTGACCACAGCAGCTAATAAGCTAACCCAGAATAAGTTTACCGTGCCGCTGGATTTTTCTTATGAGGTCGATATTTTTGGTAAGGTGCGCCGGGCTTATGAGGCAGGTGCTAGTGAAGCGTTAGCGTCTGATGCCGCCTATCAAGCTGCCCGACTAACCTTAACCGCAGAGGTTGCAGGGCAGTACTTTTTATTGAAACAGATGGATCAAGAGATTGAGATTTTAAATCAGGCGGTGTATCTGCGTCAGCGCATTGCGGGCATTTTAGAGGAGCGCGGGCAGGCAGGATTAACGTCCCAGCTGGATGTGTCTCGGGGGAAAACGGAATTAGCTAGGGCCCAGGCGCAGGTGATTGAAAGCCGCCGCAAGCGCGCCCAATATGAGAATGCGTTAAGTGTCTTGTGTGGGCGGGCGGCATCAGCATTTAATATACCTGTAGAAACCGGCAAGGCTTTATTGCCGCCGCAAGTGCCAGCAGGATTACCATCAGATCTTTTGAAGCAACGCCCAGATATTGTTGAAGCGGAGAATTTATTAGCCGCGGCCAATGCTAAGGTAGGGGTAGCGCAAGGTGCGTTATTTCCATCGATCACCTTAACCGGTTCAGCTGGCTTTGCCAGCCTTCAGGCAGAGTCTTTATTTGATTGGGAAAGCCGCACGGCGTCCTTGGGGCCTTCTTTAAGTTTGCCGATTTTCGACGGCGGGCGCAATAAAGCCAAATTAGCCGCGGCGCGGGCAGATTATAGCAAGAGCATGGCGGAATATAAGGGGAAGGTCCTAACGGCTTTGCGCGAAATGGAAGACGCGCTTGTCAACGTGCGTTTGCGCGAGGAAGAATATCTAGCACAGCA
>CAYNTZ010000131.1:0-5571 GCA_964400365.1 uncultured Planctomycetales bacterium
TTACCTGTCCACTTTTAAATCAAAAAGTGTCTACTTTTAAATCGAAAATAACACTTTTTGTCTTCCTGTAAGGAGGCCTTGATCTTGCTGACCACCAAAATCAAGGCGATGCCCGCTATTTCCAGAAATCTTGCCGGTACCGTCAACGCCATTATTTATATACCTTATCGCCGATAACCACCAGCTTCTCAACCTTCAACCCAATTGATTGCCCTTTACGCGCCACCTTCACATCCTGGCTTTCAATCTGCATGGACCACACCTTCTGCACAAATTTTGTTTTAGGGCCAATAATGCTTAAGCGATCCCCAATTAATACCGTGCCGCTATTAATCTTCACCACACAAACCTTGATGCGGTCAAAATAGTGGGTTACTTCACCAATCAAGGCTAAATTAGGGTCAATGGCCGGCTCTTTTAGTTTGGGCACCTTAACCGCCTTTATAGGCGCGGGTGCTTTGACAATGACCTTTGTTACCGGCTTCTTGACAACAAGCTTTTTCTTAATAATTTTCTTGGCAATCTTCTTCTTAGGCGCCTTCTTCGCTGCCGGAGCCTTTTTTACCTTACGTGATTTTGCCGAAGGCTTAAGCCAAAAAACTTCCTTTAGCACATCGCTTATCTTGCTAATAATACTCATAAGGTGATTTTATCGGCAATGGGGGCCACAATGGGTAATTGCACCAATTGACCGCGAATCACCGTAATCATACCCCAAAAAGAAAATAAAAATAAGACAAAGATAAATGGATCACGCAGTACGGGTAGGACAATACTTAAAACCAAGACCCCTACTTCGGCAACAAAGAGCACCAACCCTTGTTTGCCATGGGCCAAGACAAAACGGTTATTCTTCTTTAGGATAAGCGGGATAATGCACAGGATTGACAGGTAGGACAGCAGGGCATACATCTTCCCATCAGCTACTTCTTCCTTGCTGATGCCGGATGTTGTCATTAGGCCTTAACCTCAATTAAGGAATTGATGTCCCCAAAAGAATTGCGCTCAGTCACCTTATTCTCCGGATCTTCCTGCCATTTACCATCGACGATAAATTGATACTTATAGATACCTGGCTTCAAGTCAAGATTAAGGCTCCAAAGGCCATTGTTATTATTCAAACGGCATGATTCATCCAAGGACCAATCATTGAAAGAACCAGTAACATAAACAGATTTAGCGTCAGCCGCTTTTAAGGCAAAGGTCGCGGCTTTGACAAATTCAGCAGATTCCTTGGCCACCAATTCCTGCATACGCTGGGATGGTTCATATGCCTGCACCGCTGCTTGAGCAATAGCTTCCTCAGAAGCTTTTTCCTCAGCTTTAATAGCCGCCTTAACCTTAGCCTCTGCTTTAGCTGTCGCCTTAGCTTGCGCAATTTCAGCGGGACGGCCAGCCGTTAAGATTTCACGGGCTAAACTTAAATAATCTTTTGAACCGCGGCAATACTTGTCGTATTTCAATACCGCTTCCCCCATCACCGCGGATTCTTTTAGTTTCACGTTCACATGCACGATGGTGTCAAAAAGCATATTGCTGAACTTATCCTTCATCTTTGCCAACATGCTGAAAGAATGGCGCAGGCGGGAATCAAACATGGTGATCAATACCTTAGGCGCAACCGGATGATTAAGGCGCTCACGGATCAAATTAACGATATCCATCAAATGGTCAACACCCTGCATAGAGAAACGGCTGGTTTCAACCGGAATAATAACTTCTGATGACGCACGCAGGGAATTGATGGTCAAAAACCCTAGGCTCGGTGGGCAATCAATCAAAACAAAATCATATTGGCCGTTTAATTCAGACAAGACTTCAACTAATTTCATCTCACGGCCAATCTCATCAGCCAACTCTTGTTCTAATGTTCCAACTAAAACATTAGAAGGCACAATATCAAAATTCTTATCGGCCTTGCGGATAATATCCTTAATTTTCAATTTACGCGGGGTCAGCCGGGAAATAACATTGTAAAGGCTATTTTGATCATCGACGTTAAGCCCCAAGGTCGCATGCGCTTGAGGATCCAAGTCGATAAGCAAGGTCTTCTGGCCATTGAAGCCCAGACTCATGGCTAGATTAATTGCCGTCGTGGTTTTCCCGCAACCGCCTTTTTGATTTGCTATAGAAATGATTTTCATATTTTTTCCCTTTAATTAGAAAAACTCACATCTTCAATAAGGACAGTGCCTTTGCGGAAATCCACATTCCACGCTTCCAAGACAAACGCCACCTGACGCACCGTCGTCCAATCCGTTAAATTTAATTTCTCCAGCGGAATACTTACCTGCTGCCAATCCGCCCCAACATTCTGGATGTAGTATGTCGCTTTTTCATTCTTTTCATTAGCGACGATCAATTTCACAATTCCCGGATACGCACCATTCATCCCGCGAATCGATAAATTTAAACGGCCATATTTCGACGCATCTCTCGACGGGACACTTAAGGCAAAAGTTTTTGTCGCCGGGAATGGGTCGTTTAAGTCATACGACATGCGGATAGGGTTATTATTGAGCGCATAAAAAACCTGGTTATGCGTCGCTACCCGCCGGGTTAAAAAAGCCGTAAACCCATACACCGTCGATATCACAATCACCGCGGTGATGACAATATTAATCACCATCCACGAATGATTAGTTTTCTTTAGCTGCTTTTGCGTCGAGACGCCCTCACGCTTGCCCAAATAAACCTTGGCAAGGTGATCATATATCTCATCGCGGGTCATGCTGACTGCTCCCGTCTAATTGTAAGTTCCTAAACACTTCATTTCAATAGAGTTACCAACCTGATATTTATATTAGCAAAGAAAATGAAATGTCAAAAAGGAAAGTGAATTATTTTTGATAGGGTTAAAGGCAAGCCTCGTCGGAGAGATAAAAAAACTTCGCCCCGCAAGTTGCGCGGGGCGAAGTTTTTAAACAAACACTGTTGGTTTCTTCTAAATTAGAAGTTAACACCAACTGAAGCGATTGCTTGTGTAGCCATGGTATCATTTTCACTGGTGAAAACATTACCTGGCTTAAAGACGCCTACGGTCAAACCGAATTTAACATCTTCGGTATATTGGTAGGTTAAATCAGCATCAATTTCAGAACCTAATTCCTTATTGGAATTAATGGCTGGTGTAATTGTACCGCCATCAGGCAAGGTAATTGATGTTGTAGTAGGAACCCCACCTTCAGTGTAGGCTCTATCTAACCAAAGACCGGTCCAGCTGAGCTTTGCAGTTACATCTTCAACAGGCGTAGCAGAGATTGCTAATTCAGCCACATGAAGATTGGTGTAACCGAAAAGTGATCTCCAAACGCGACCGATGTTTTGATCGTTGAATAGAGGATCCCAAGCGGTGTAGTTTTCAGATGACGCTTGACCATGAGCATTACCGCTGGCGTGAGTAGGATTCTGATCACCGGAAACATAGGTGTAAGAACCGCTAGCCACAGGCTTATATTGTTCTAAGACAGGCAATTCATAAGAAGCCATGCCTTGGAAAGCGAAAACTTCATCGCGCTTAACGTTGGTACTGCTAATTCTCTTATTACCCATTTGCACAGCACCTTCAACACCAACATTCAACCCCTTAACAGGATTGGTGCTGGCGCGCAAACCAGGCACATATAAGGTATCTGCCTTGGGATCTTCAGCAGCAGCGCCAACATTGTTACCAGAGTTATCAACACGAGCGAAGAAATAACCTTCAACAACGGTATTCATCGCATCGCCTAATTGGTAGTTTGCATTCACACCAGAAAGAGTAACATCATCTTTCTGAGCACCCGAAGAACCATCACTATTATTAGAGTTGGTCTTCGCGTAGAACAAGTCTAAGGTTAAAGGCTTATAATCTAAGACAGCCTTCACACCATCATACGTATAGGTGCGAGACAAATCAGAAGCAGCACCAAGAATACCACCAACACTTGCACCACCACCATCAGCAACTAAGAAACCATTACCATAATTCAAGTCTTGACGACCGATGGTAACAGTTAACGGTGAATAGAGCATTTCTCTTAAGGTGACATTGGCATATTCCAAATCAATGTTTTGGTTAGCCGCTGTTTGATCACCCCAGATCATTTCATTCACTAAACCAATCTTGGTGGAGACATTGTCGCTTAAATCAGCATCAATGGCAACACGGCTGGTGGTGTAGGTGAAGCTTTGGTTATAATCTGTACCTGAAATACCGCCATCAAAATCAAAATCAGCACGGTTAACATAATTAGAATTGATGGAACCAGAAACTTTCACGTTTTGAACAGCCGCGAAAGCTGGGCTAGCCATCACAACAACCATAACTAAGGCTAATAATTTTTTCATTTTGTTCTCCCAAGAATTAATGGAAATTTAACAATATATATATCTAGGATCTATGGCCTAGGAAATAAACTACTAGATCCGCATTGGTGATTCATGCCTGTCTATTTAACCCCCCCTTTCTGTAGGCAAAAATTTAAATCACCACGGTTTAAAAACTGGTGCTATTAAACCATGAGCCAAAAGGCATGTCAAGAAAATTTAGAAAAATTTTACTAGTTGGGGTTTTGTTGTAAGTGGTGGTATTTCGGGGGTTTTAGGCCTGCTTGACACTCACCCCCTGCCTACGGCAGGCAGGCTCCCTCTAAATTATACAGCAAATTTGGCTGGGTCGTCGTAGCTAAAACTGTTGGTCTCGGCGTGGAATTCGTGAATCTTGGGTAAAACTAAGTCGCGCTCATTTGGGTCACGCTTGCCTTCAATATGGGCTTTAAATTCGGCGCTAAAGGCCTTGATAATACTAGGGATAACTAAAGACTCCTGGGTAGGCAGGAAACAGCGGGTTTGATTGGTGCAACGGCCGGCAATTTCGGCAATAGCTTCTAAATCATCCGGAGTTCCACCCCCAAACTCAATCTTTTTCAAATGTTCTGTAATATGCGCCGTTCCTCTATTACAGGGAACGCATTGGCCGCAGGAGCTTTTAGCCAGGAAATTGCTGAATTTAAGCGCAGCTTGCACCATACAGGCATCTGCTGCATACACAATAAAGCCAGCTGAGCCTAAACCACCGCCCGCCTTCTTTAAAGACCCAAAATCCAATGGCGTATCCAGGCGTTCTGCGGTTAAAACCGGGCTGGCTACCCCTGAAAACACCGCTTTAAAGGGGAATTGGCCGGCTGGACCACCACAAATATCATATAAAAGCTGCTTTAGGGTGACTTTTCCCGCTGGAAGCTCATAAACACCAGGCCTCTTGACGTCTCCACAGACCGTACACATGACCGTACCCGGGGTATCTTCAGAGCCCACAGACTTAAAATCATCGGCTCCCTTCCTTAATATATAGGCCGCTTGGCAGTAGCTTTCCACATTATTGACACAGGTGGGGTTTGGGCTGCCTGGGGCAAAGTTAATCCCTTGGATAAAGGGCGGAATATTGCGTGGCATGGGGTAACGGCCATCAATGTACTCAATTAAACCCTTTTCTTCACCAAAAACGTATTCATCGGGCCCTAGGTGAATCTTGATCTTGCCAGCTGGGATAAGACCTGCCGCTTCCATTTCCTTGCGGGCCTCAAAAAG
>CAYNTZ010000132.1:0-5553 GCA_964400365.1 uncultured Planctomycetales bacterium
GCTCAATACTTCTGTGCTAATTGCGACCAACAACCCCCATACCAATGCCGCATATAAAAAAGAAACTTGCCACAAGGAGCAAGTTGTTTTAATTCGACAATAAAATAACATCCATGCTGTTAAAAAAAATGCTATTGGCAGGATAACAAACATATCTAGCTCGTAAAACGATGCTTAATAATCATCCAAAACATAACTAGGGCGGTTGACCAACGTATCTTTTTACCTTGAGCCTTGGAACGCGCCTCATAGCCAATAGGCACCTCCTTGATGGTCAGCCCCTTTTTCAAAAATTTAACCGTGGCTTCCGTATCCAAGGCAAAATGGGAACCTTTAATAATAATGCCATCGAACGCTGCCCGGGTAAAAACCTTATAGCAGGTATTAATATCAGTCATCCTTACCCCATAAAGCAGATTAACCGTCCAATTAGAAATCGTATTGGCCCAACGGTTAATCGGCTGCATATCCTTAATCTCACCCATAAACCGCGACCCATAAACCACCTGGGTCTGGCCGCTTAATATCGGTGCCAATAACTGTGGATACTCTTGGGGGTTATACTCCAAATCGGCGTCTTGTATCAGCAGAATATCACCCGTTGCAGCCCTCATCCCAGTTAACAAGGCACCAGTCTTGCCTTGATTCTTTTGATGAATCACTAAAATTCCTGGCAAACCACTAAGGCCGCCTAGAATCTCCTTAGTCTTGTCTTGAGAGCCATCATTAACAATAACAATCTCCTTGGCCAGGCCCTGCGGCAAAACCACCGATTGAACTTTCTCAATAATGGCGGCAATAAAAAGCTCTTCGTTGTAAGCAGGAATAATAACAGAAAGTTTTTTTAGTTGCTGAGTAGCGGATATTGACATAAAAATTATCTATTCCTTATATTTGTTAGTTATAGGCAAACGCCAATCCTTACCAAAAGCGCGCGCGGTGATCTTCACACCCGGCGGTGATTGACGGCGCTTGTATTCGCTTAAATCAACCAGGCGGATGATCCGGGCCACATACGCCGCATCAATCTTATTGCTCTTGATAGCACCTGCCCCTTGATGGTTCTCCACATAAGCCTGTAGCACCCAATCTAAATCCTCATAGGCGCCTAAGGAGGCTTCGTCCGTCTGGTCAGGGCGAAGCTCGGCGGAAGGCGCACGCAGGATAATGCTCTTGAGGATCAGCGGGTCAGCTGTCAGGCTGTTGCGCCAACGGCATAAGGCATACACCTTGGTCTTAAAGATATCCTTCAACGGCGCAAACCCGCCAGACATGTCCCCATAAAGCGTACAATAGCCAACTGCCATCTCACTTTTATTTCCCGTCGTTAACACCATCCAACCGAACTTATTAGAAAAAGCCATGAGCAGATTACCCCGGATGCGCGCCTGTAAATTTTCCTCAGCAATATTGGGCGCTGTCCCTTCAAAATAAACACTCAGCGTCTTTAAATACGCAGCGAAAATAGCCTTAATGGGAATTTCTTTAAACTCAATGCCAAGATTCTTCGCTAAAAGGCGTGCATCGCTTTGAGTAGCCTTGGCATTAAATTGCGACGGCATGGAAATACCGACGACATTTTCACGGCCCAACGCATCCACCGCAATGGCGGCAACTAAAGCTGAATCAATGCCCCCGCTTAAACCTAAGGCCACCTTCTTAAATCCATTTTTTAATACATAATCGCGTGTGCCTACAACTAAGGCACGGTAAATTTCTTCATCGCCCTCTAAGGCATTGGCTAAATCACCTGTCCTTGCCTTTAAATCAACGGCCAACAATTGCTCATCAAACTGCTTGGCCCGCGCCATCAACGCACCATCTGGGGCAATGACCATGCTCCCCCCGTCGAAAACAAGCTCATCCTGGCCGCCCACCATATTTACATACACGATAGGCAGCTTAACTTCCTTCGCACGGCGGGCCAATAAAGCCTGGCGAACCTTTAATTTACCCTGCTCATAGGGAGATGCGGAAATGTTAATCAGCACTTTCGCCTTGCCTAAGGCCTGCTGGCGGTAGATAGCCCCATCAACCCAAATGTCTTCACAAATACTAATCCCCACCTTAACGCCATTAATATCCATCAATCCGCGATTCTTGCCGACGGCAAAATAACGCTTCTCATCAAAAACCCCATAATTAGGTAGCTGCTGCTTATGATAAACAGCGCCTAGCTTGCCATCAGCAATCAAGGCTACTGCATTATAAATGGCTCCTTTGCCATCACTATCTACAAATCCCACAAGGGCGCTGATGCCGCGCACCTTCTTGGCCAAAGCCGTTAATGTTTTGATGTTATTAGCTACAAAATGTTCTTTGAGCAATAAATCTTCCGGCGGATAGCCGCAAAGGGCTAGTTCAGGAAAAACAACTAAGTCCACCGCTTGTTTTTGCGCAGCAGTAATATTTTTAAGGATTAACTGCGCGTTGGCACTTAAGTCCCCGAGGGTTGGATTAATCTGGGCGATGGCGATTTTAAGCATGGTTAATAATACTCAAAAAGTTTTCATAAATCCTGGTGGCCTGACGGTCAAAGGAAGCCTTATATTTCCAATAATCATCCATCATAGCCTTGGCGTGCTGAGGCCGGCCAGGCAGGTCGTTGGCGCAATATTCATCACACCATTCCTTGATGCTCTTATCCGTAATCTCGACGTGAAACTGCACCCCATAGGCATTCCCGCCCACCTTCAATGCTTGATGCGGGCAGCCTTGAGCGCTAGCTAATAATTGCCCGTTGCCGGGGATTTGAAACATATCCCCGTGCCAATGGTAAATCACATCGCTTTCACTAAAGCCTTTGAATAAGGGGTCTCGACGGCCTTCATCCGTCAATTGCACCGTATACCAGCCGATTTCCTTGACTGGCGACCGGACTACTTTAGCACCTGCAGCCTTAGCCAGCAACTGTGAACCTAAACAAATGCCTAGGAAGGGAATCTCCTGACTTAACACCTTTTGGATAAATTCATTCTCGGATTTTAGAAACGGGTATTTATTTTCCTCATCGACATTCATAGGCCCGCCTAAAACCACCACCGCTTTAAACTGACCCGGGTCCTCTGGCAGGGCCTCTCCCGCACCCAACTCGACAATGCGAAATGGCTCTTGACGCGCCGTAAGAAAATCCCCCAAGGTGCCGGGCCCTTCAATATCAATATGCTTAATAATTAAAATCATGTCAAGCCCTTAAAAAAACCGGGACACATTGGCTTTTTACAAAAGCCAATGTGTCCCGGTTTTTTTCCTATTTTTCCCTGCTTTATCCTGGTTCAAATTACGCATTCATTAATAACATTTCAGCGTAGGATGGAACCGGCCATACCGTGGCAGGAACTAATCCTTCTAACCCATCAACTGCTTCACGCACCTTCAACATGGCAGCACTTGTCTTAGCCGCATCATGCTTGACTAAGCTGGCTTCCAAGGCATCAGCAGCAACCAAGGCCTTATCAATCAAGGTGGAAACTTCCTTCAGAAGCTTCTTTTGCGTTGCTGATTTAGCGATGACGGTTAATTGCTGTAAATATTCAAACGCCGCCGGGATATACTCCGTACGGGCCATGGTTAAGGCGCATTCGCCTTCCAAGGCAATCACGGTGTTATAGGCGTGCTTGTTGATTTCATAACGGGAAGCCACTTCCTTGGCCGATAAGACACCGTGCTTGACTAAGACATCAACGTTCTTCTTGTCCTTGAGCACTTCCAAGGCTTCCGGCGTGGATTTCATATTCGGAAGGCCGCGCTTCTTGGCTTCCTTGTGCCATTCAGGTGTATAACCGTCGCCATTGAACAACACGCGCTTGTGCTTCTTGATAATGGATTGCAAAATCGCCTGCAAGGAGGTGTTAAAATTCTTGCCGGCTTTTTTGTCAGCTTCCAATTGATCGGCAATTTCAGATAACGACTGGGCCACAATGGTGTTTAAAATCATGTTGGCCGCCGAGGGGTTTTGATTTGAACCAACCGCGCGGAATTCAAACTTAGCCCCGGTAAAGGCAAACGGGGAAGTGCGGTTGCGGTCGGTTGTATCCTTAGCCAAATTAGGCAGGGCATCAACCCCGACGTTAATGGAGCCGCCTTCTTTGGACGTCTTAGCTCCACCCTTTTCAATTTGCTCGACGATGTCAAACAATTGATCGCCTAAGAAAATAGACACAATCGCCGGAGGCGCTTCGTTCGCTCCTAAGCGGTGATCGTTGCCAGCGGTCGCGACGGTAACACGCAATAAATCCGCATAGGAATCAACGGCTTTAATAATCGCGCACAACAAGGTCAAGAACTTCGCGTTTTCATGCGGCGTCTTTCCCGGGTAGAGCCAATTCTTGCCATCCGGCCCAACCACCGACCAGTTATTATGTTTACCGGAACCATTGACACCAGCAAAGGGCTTTTCATGCAGCAAGCACACAAGCCCATGCTTATCAGCCAATTGGCGCATCACTTCCATGGCAATCATGTTATGATCCACGCCTGTATTTAAATCTTCATAAATCGGGGCCATTTCGTATTGCGCAGGAGCGACTTCATTGTGACGGGTCTTAGAGGGAATACCCAAACCCCACAAGGTGCGGTCTAAATCTTCCATGAAGGCCATGACACGGGGCTTAATCGCACCAAAATAATGATCTTCTTGTTGCTGATGCTTGGCTGGTTTGCAGCCAAATAACGTACGGCCGGTTTGAACCAAATCCATACGTGCTTCATAATGAGATTTATCGATCAAGAAATATTCTTGTTCAGGCCCAAGCGTGCAATAGGCGCGCTTGCCCTTGATATCAATGCCAAACAAGCTGGCCACGCGGCACACTTGCTTAGACAAGGCATTCATGGAACGTAACAGCGGGGTCTTCTTATCCAAGGCCTCGCCGTGATAACCGATGTAGAAGGTGGGGATACAAAGGGTCGCACCTTCAGGGCCTTCTTTAATAAAGGCCGGAGAAGTCGGGTCCCAGCCAGTGTAACCACGGGCTTCAAAGGTTGCGCGTAAACCACCCGAAGGAAAGGACGACGCATCCGGTTCCCCTTGGATTAATTCCTTGCCGGAGAAGTTTAAGACGATGCCGCCGTTATCATCCCAGCTGATAAAGGAATCATGCTTCTCAGCAGTGGTGCCAGTCAACGGTTGGAACCAATGCGTAAAGTGGGTAGCACCCTTAGCAATGGCCCATTTCTTCATGGCTTCAGCGACTTCATCCGCGATGGCCGCATCTAATTTGCCGCCTTCTTTAATAGTTTTTTCAATAGACGCATAGGCCTTAGGAGAAAGGCATTCACGCATCGCCTTGAGATTAAAGACGTTTTGGCCGAAGTATTCAGGTAATTGTTCAGAAAAATTGCCTCCACAGCAACCCTCTTCATGGCAGGCTTGCAACACTTCTTCACGAGCTTGACTCATAATCCCCCCTATTAATTAATGCGTTGAATTAAATTAAAGCCTTAAAAAATAAAAATCCTCCTTGAAATAACCGTCTTCGGTGATCCCAAGGAGGACGTCTTTGCCCTCATGTAGTAGGACAAATATTACACAAGAACGCTTCAACTGTCAAG
>CAYNTZ010000133.1:0-5527 GCA_964400365.1 uncultured Planctomycetales bacterium
GCCAGAATGACAATGCCCTTAATCTCATTGATGTGTTCTAGCTTCATAGTTATTTTGGGACATCTACCGTAACCCTAATTAATTAAGGTTACAGTAGGTGTCCCACAATTAAATTATGCTGGAACTTCAGCTTGTTTACGGCTTAGGTTAAAACGACCCATCTCATCTTTCACGACGAGCTTAACCTTGAATTTATCGCCCACCTTGACTATTTCGTTGACATCTTTAACAAATTTATTAGCCAATTCGGACACATGCACCAAGCCTTCACGGCCAGGTAAAAACTCAACGAAGACACCAAAATTCATGATGCGCTTGACCGTTGCATCATAAAGCGTACCAATTTCCGGTTCGCAGGTCAAGCCCTTGATCATGCCAACGGCCTTGTCTAGCTTTTCTTTATCCGGAGACGCCACAATCACGCGGCCATCTTCTTCAATATCGATGGATGTCACACCGCTGTCTTCAATCATCTTGCGGATGGTCTTACCACCGGGCCCGATAATCTCGCCGATTTTCTCTTGGGGGATTTGGATGGTGACAATACGCGGCGCAAAGGCAGATAATTCTGCGCGATGCTTTGGCATCACAGCGTCCATCTTATCAAGGATGGTCATGCGGCCTTCGCGGGCTTGGGCCACAGCGCGGCGCACTAAATCCATGGATAATTTCTTGATCTTTAAGTCCAACTGGATGGCGTTAACACCGGTGCGGGTACCCGCTACCTTGAAATCCATATCGCCAAAATGATCTTCTAAGCCCATGATGTCGGTGATTAGGACTTCCTGCTTAGCGTCGGAGATTAAACCAACTGAGATACCGGCTACCGCAGCCTTAATCGGCACGCCCGCATCCATCAAGGATAAGGAACCTGTACAGACAGAGGCCATCGAAGAAGAACCGTTGCTTTCCAAGATTTCAGAAACAACACGCACGGTATAAGGGAAATCCGTCTTTGAAGGGATCACCGGCTTCAATGACTTGCAGGCTAAGGCACCATGGCCAATCTCACGACGGCCAGGACCACGCATTGGCTT
This sequence comes from uncultured Planctomycetales bacterium, assembly GCA_964400365.1. Classification (GTDB taxonomy): domain Bacteria; phylum Omnitrophota; class Gorgyraeia; order Zapsychrales; family Fredricksoniimonadaceae; genus CAYNTZ01. Next base: position 1,038 of record CAYNTZ010000133.1, read on the forward strand.
GGTTTCACCCACCGAGAAGGAAGGAAAATTGTAATGCAACATATAGGAACGGTTGGTTGACGATTCTAAGGATTCAACCAATTGCTCGTCGTCCTTAGTCCCTAGGGTGACAATCCCTAAAGCCTGGGTTTGACCGCGGGTAAATACCGCTGACCCATGGGTGCGCGGTAATACGCCGACTTCACAATCGATTTGACGGATATCTTTTAACCCACGCCCATCCGCACGGATGCCCTTATTAAAGACGTTGTTACGGATCACTTCATATTGCAGGGCTTCAAATTGGACAGCCACATCGCCCTTACCAATTTCATGCTCAGCCGTATTAAATTCAGCATAGGGCGTTAAATCGCCAGTTAATGACTCAAACAAGGCATTAACCGCATCTTCACGCTTTTGCTTGTCAGCGATGCTAGTGTAAATCTCATTTAATTTATTCAACCCTAAGGAACGGACCTTAGCAATAAAACCAGCATTTGGCTCAGCTAACTTAACTTCAGTCTTGGCCTTACCGCATTGCTTGGCTAAGTCGATTTGGGCATTCTTGCCGGCTTGCAGGGCATCCAAGGCAAATTGCAAACCTTCCAAGACCTTTTCTTCCGGCACTTGATCAGATTCACCTTCGATCATCACAAAGCCATCCCCCCAACCCGCCACCACTAAATCCATGGTCGCTCCTTCGCGTTGCTTATAGGTAGGGTTAGCCACTAATTGACCGTCGATTAAACAGACACGGGCCGCACCAATGGGACCTTCATAAGGGATATCGGAAACCATCAGCGCAGCTGAGGCACCAATCATGGCTAAGATATCCGGATCTTGTTCTAAATCGTGACTTAAGACGGTGGTGATGACTTGAACTTCATTGCGGAAACCTTCTTTAAATAAGGGACGAATAGGACGGTCAATCAAGCGGGACACTAAAATCTCACGCTCAGAGGAACGGCCTTCGCGCTTAAAAAAACCACCGGGGAATTTACCGGCGGCATAGGTTTTTTCTTGATATTCAACCGTTAAAGGGAAAAAATCAATCCCCTCTTTAGGCTTCTTGGCCATACATGCAGTTGCTAAAACAACTGTACCACCAGCAGATACCATGACAGCACCACCGGCTTGCTTGGCTAATTTTCCTGATTCAATAATTAATGTGGTATTTCCAAATGGAATTTCTACACGGCCTTGTGCCATAATAAGCTCCTTAGATTTTTATAAGTAATTAAAAGTTGATAAGCGAAATTACTTACGTAAGTCGAGCTTATTGATGGTTTCCGCATACTTCTTTGGATCGACCTTGTTGAGGTAATCCAATAAGCGGCGGCGTTTGCCGATTAACAGCAACATACCACGACGGGAATGATGATCTTTTTTGTGGGATTTAAAATGCTCATTAAGCAAATTGATTTGCTCAGTCAACACCGCGATTTGAACCGGGGCTGAGCCTGTATCCTTCGCATGGGTTTTAAAACGATTGATTACTTCTGTCTTCTTTTCTTTAACAATAGCCACTTCTTTACTCCTTTTTAAGATGAACGCCCGTATCTAACGGGTTGGCTGCCCTTTGCAGCCTGATTTTTACTCTTTTTAAGAATGCGGAATTATACACAAACCCCTATTATTAGTCAAGCGAAGAATCTTATTGGGGCTTAGGTAGTTCTTTAGGGGTTAACGCCATAATACGCATCTTGCCGTGGTCTGAAATCAATAAAACAGGGTCCTTTTGGTCTCCTATAGCCTCCCGAATCTTATCCTCTAATTGTTCACTGGATGCTAACGGCTGAGCCTGCGGATTATTCCAATTTTGCTTAAAATCAGCAATAGCCCCATCCACATCATCATCCAAGGCAACTAATTTCAGCTTATCCTGGGTTTGCGGCGATACCCCTGCCTTTACCTCTATTGTCTTAACCTTGCTTGGGTCAACATTAATACCTAAGACCTTTGCGGCTTCTTGGATATCCTCAACCTGTTGAGGCGTATTCTTAACTTCCTGCACAGCTACATCACGGTTACGATACTCTTCCATTGACCCATAGCGCTTGCCAGCGGCATAGATCTCAATAGGCGCGGCCTTGCCTGCCCACAAAGGCGTTGAAACACACAATAACATGATAATCAGGATAAAACGCAGCATACGTAAGTATTATACCCCCCAAAAAATCCTGCTGGGTAAGATTTATGAAAATCTTCATTGCCCTTTTAAAGGCCAGATTCTATACTAATCACATGAATTTAACAATCATTATCATCATCGCCATTGCCGGCCTTTGGTTTATCGGCGCCTTCCTTGGGTTTATTTCAGGTGTACCCAAGACGTTTAAGAATGATAATACCAGCCACATCAATGCTGCAGCCGTCCAATCCCAAACAAAGGAACTGGCTGAATCAACCGAACAGAACCGCAAAAAAATGATGGATGATATGCGGCAAAAGATTAGCGACGGACAACGCAGGTATTAATGATCTTTTGATTCAAGAATACGGCGGGTGAATTCTGCTTCAAACAAAGCTTCAATTTCCTTTAATGCCCTATTCCCCAAGAAATGAACAATAGCCTCTTCAATGGCACGCAGGCGATTTTGTAAATACACATACTGCGGGTGATGAACCTGTTTTGCTGCATCAGCGTATTTTAATTTTATCTCATCCTGACGCTTAGCCTCAATGTACTGCACAAAATCTTCAATTGATTTGGCATAAACCTTCACGCCTTCAGGTGTTAGCTGGGATGGCTGGGCTAGCGTTTTTCCCAAAACGAACTCATCGACCATGATCTGCGTGGTCTTGCGTTCTATACGCTCAAAGCTTTCGCGTGTACTCTTATAGGCCCAAATCAAATAACGGCGGACTAAGGCTTTTTGTTTAGAATCTAATTTCATTGGTAATATTTTGCAGTTGATGGATGGTCACATTAAGGCTGGCATTGACAGATTGCTTCATGGCGCCATTATTAAAGAAGGCTAGGCAGACTAAAACCACCGCCACCACCAAGAGGATATATTCAATAACGTTTTGACCTTTGTTGTTCATACCTAAGAATATACCATAAATATATTAGGCCTGCTACTTTTTGTCTTCCTGTTGTCGTTTTTGAATTAAAAGTAGACACTTTAGAGCGAATTTTTGATTTAAAAGTAGACACCCTAAATTGGGTAAAAATAAGCCATACTTGGAATAAACAGGAGATTCCAAAATGGCCAAGCAAATTCACACCAGATTTACCACCGAACAAGTTAAAGAGCTTTTAGCAAAGTACATTAACAAAGAAGTTGAACGTAAATACATTGAACAGATTCTTGGGATTAAGAAAGCCATGTTCTTTAGAACCCTAAAATCTTACCGGGAAAATCCTAGCGAGTTCTCCGTCGATTACAAGCGTTCTAGCCCTACACGCTCAATTGACCCAACGATTAAAGAAAATATTGTTAAAGAACTCACCATTGATAAAAAAGCCATCCAAAACAAAGAAATCCCGCTTTATAAATACAACTACAGTTACGTACAAAAACGTTTGGATAAAAAATACGGTCAATCAGTTGCCGTATCAACCATTATTGATCATGCCAAAGCCAACAATCTTTACCTGCCTAAGCGCCCTAAACGTAAAAGCCATGACTGCGAGGTTATAACCACCCATGCGGGTGAATTAATCCAGCATGACGCCTCTTACCACCTTTGGGCACCTGATGCAGGGGTTAAATGGACGCTTATTACCTCCCTTGATGACCACAGCCGATTTATGCTTTACGCTCAATTGGTAGAACATGAATCAACCATTGCGCACATTCAAGCCTTGCAGTCTGTTGTAACCAAATATGGCACACCTTTGGCTTATTATACGGACTGCCACTCCATATTCCGTTACATCAAAGGTCGTGATCAACGCCACCATAGCTTTGAGAAGTTTACTGACGACGTCGATCCCCAATGGAAACAGGTTATCAAAGAATGCAATATCAAACCGGTCTATGCTTTATCCCCGCAGGCTAAAGGTAAGATTGAACGGCCTTACGGCTGGCTTCAAGATCACCTGGTGCGCACCTGCATTCGGGACAATGTCAAAGATATTGCCCATGCCCAACGCATCTTAAACTACGAACGGGATCAATATAATTACCGCAGAATCCACTCAACCACCAAGGAAATACCCAATCGGAGATTTAATTCCGCGTTAGAGGCAAAAAAATCTTTATTCCGCACTTGGAGCATTCCTAAGCCTTTTTTAAGCTTCAAAGACATCTTTGCGCTACGCATTGAACGCACCATTGATAACTACCATTGCGTTAACTTTTGTTCCCAACGCATCCGTCTCTCTGATGTTGAACCTAGGCAACCCGTCGACATTCGTGCTTATATTCTTGATAAAGACCTTTATGAACTGCGTTTTTGGTATCACTCAAGATTAATTAAGGTCGAACGGCTTAAAACTACAGGCTTTTTACCTGTCCACTTTTAAATCAAAAAGTGTCTACTTTTAAATCGAAAATAACACT
>CAYNTZ010000134.1:0-5417 GCA_964400365.1 uncultured Planctomycetales bacterium
AATTGCTTGATGTTGCAAGAACATATTTTAGTTTAAGCAGGATAGCTGTTGTTAAGGAAGTATCTGCATATGAAACAACCGCAAAAGACGTTTTAGAATTAGCCATCAAAGCACATCAGGGAAGATTAGTTAAAGATGGGCAATATTATGAACAATTGGCCATGATGCATGACTTGCAATACAGAATGGCACCTGATGCGAAGACTCAATATTTGTTGAAGCAAGAAGCTGATGCCGCAAGACAAAAAGCTATTAAGAGCTATCAAATAGAGAAAGTTGTTAATTCTGATGCTAACGTTCGCATGGCTTATTTACAAGAGCATTTGTTGGGTGAAAAGCGCCAAGATATTAGAAATCTTGAAAAAGAGTTAACAGAGAAGATAAGGAAGCTTAACGAGTCTTCAACCGAAGAACTAATTAAAATTGTTGATCAACTGAAAGCTAGAATTCAATTAACTAAAGATGAAGTTAGTGTTCAAGAAAATGAAATTGATGCTTCGCTGATTAATTTTACTGAGCAAGCCAAACAAATTAAGCAATCTCGTGCCAGAGAAGAGCGTATTGGAAGGGCAGAATTAGCTAAAGCCAGAGGTGATCATGATGCTAGAGTTAAGGCCTTTGAGGGAGCCACTGATTTAAGTGTGTATGAGTTAACTATGTGGGCTATAGCTAAAACAGACAAGGCTTTTTCCACTATGGAAAGCAGCAAGGCGGAGGAACGTGCAAATTTATTAGAACAAGCCCAAGGCCATTTGCAAGAAGCGTTATTAAAGGCCAGGGCGTCCAATCAACTAGACTTAATTCATGTGATTGAATCACAAATGAGCAATTTAAAAGCCTATGAAGCGATTAACAAGGCTAATGAAAGATTGACTGAGAAATCTACTACTGCAGATTTACAAGAAGCGAAAAAGATCATTCAAGATGCGTTGAAAGGCAACGAAGCTCAAATAGATCTTAATTTAAAGCATGCCAGCATTTTATTGGAAGAAGCCATTGCCCAAGAATCTCCAGAGGCAAGAGCAAATAGCATTAGTCAGATTGCACAGAAGTTAAAACGTTTTGCGGTTGAATCTTGGGATAGCGCTAATAATTACCGTAAGAATTCTTTATTGGAAGAAATGGGCAAGTATTTATCCAGGGATGTGATGCGCTTTGAACGCTCTCAATTTGATCAAGTGTTAGATGTTTTTGTCAGCGAAGGGCTTATATCCAAGGAAGATGTTTCAATATTAAAAGCCAAGAAAGAAAATTTAGATATTTTGGCATTAAGGGAACAGGGCAAAACCCTCGAAGCTAAAGAACAGGCAAGACAAACGATTGATCGTTTAGGCAAAGAGATTGAATTGTTATCATTGCAAGAGAATGGATTAAGAGAAAATGGTGCGGATCATAGCGATGTCGCGTATCGCCGCAGATATACAGAGGCTTTACAAGGGTTGACCAGATTCGTTCTTTATGACATGGAAGGTAAGCAGAAAGAGGCATCTCAAGAGAGAGCTGATCTAAGAAAGAATTACCAAGGCATTGCTAGCGAATGGATTCAAGCGATAGATGGTAATAGCAAGATAGATTTGGCTGTAACAAGCCAAAAAGAGGGTTCTTCACGGGGAGAGTTTATTGTACGCAATGAAAATGGCACGGAACGTATTTTAATACGGATTGTTGATGCGGGGGATAACGGCCGTTGGCATGAATTTGCGGAGGCTAGATCAACATTGATTCTTTACAAATGGGGAAAAGAAGGCAATTCCAAGGTTGAAAAAGAATATGGCAAGCGTTTAGAGGATGCCATTAAAGCAGAGACTAACGATCAAAAAAGACATTCATTAACCTTAACATTTGATGCCTTGAGAGATTCAGCGCGTCGTGCAGATTTGTTTAAACCAGAAAATGCTGATAGCTTGAGAGACTTAACGCATTTTATGGCTGAGAAGATTTTCTTGTCCCCTGGGGAAGTTGCCGTCGGTCATGTTAAAGAAACAGGTGGCGGTAAAGGGGAAGTTAAAGATGAAAGCGAACTGTTTAAACACGAATTTGCTATTAATAACACCATTCCTTCTCAATCTATTCCCAATAATGTAACTTCCACTATTAATAGGCCACGTGGCACAGCCCAAGAATTATCGTGGTCATTACCCGCAGATCGGCTAGCCGCTTCTTTACGGACAACATCAAGCCGCTTGCTTTCTCCTTTAACTATGGAACGTCGCCAAGAAATTGAACGTTCAAGGATCGGCATTGAAATAAATGCTAGTACAAAATTAACCCAAGCGGAGATTCAAGAAAATTCTGCCAATATTTACGCTGAACATAAAGGCAAGATAGATGCTTTTGTTAAGAGCGCCAAAGAACAAAATAGTGTGGCAGCAAGAGAGGCTGCTCTAAAAGATTTATTAGATGGCATGTTTAAGTCTGAAGAGAATCTTTCCAGGAAGGTGGCCGAGGAATTATTAAGAACCTTATATGTTGGCAGAAACAATGAGGCCATTGATATGCAAGCGCCTCATATGGAGGATATCAGGAAATCGTTAGATGAAAATGTTCAAATCGCGGTAGCTATTATTAAGCAGTTGGCTTCAGCTGACAAGGCCATGGTTGGAGATATTTTGACGGTTGTTAAGGGCATGGGCGGTGGTAAATCATATACTGCCAGCATTTTAGAGCCCATTTTATTGCGCCAGAGTAAGGCTGCGGGTCAGGAAATGAAGTTGGTTCATATTGTTCCTGATGAAGGCTTGGCAAAGGCATTTAAAGATTTAGTTCAATCTAATGAAAGCAAGCGGTTAGGTACGGATAAGGCAGAAGATTTAACCTTTACACCGGCCAGGGATGAGAATGAAACCCTAATTATTGACCAGTTGAGAAAAGATTTAGAAATTGATGGCTCTAAGGGAGCTAAGGGCAAGATACTGCTTTTAACGAACAAGGATATCTTGCACATCATGTTACATCGGGTTAAAACGGGTGAAGATTTATTAAAAGGATTCAATAAGATGGTTGATGAAGTTCACTCCTTAGCCGTTACTTCCCCGTTAATTGAAGGAGACCATCCTGATTTAGGCCAGATTTTATTGAAGTTTGCTTCCCGCAAAGAAATTCAACGTTATGAGCAAGATAAACAGGAAGGGCTATTGTTTGTACAAGCGGTGTTTAACGTGGTGCGTCAATATGAGCAAGTTGCTAAGACAGAAAACCGTAATCTTGCGGAAATATTAACAAGCAATGAAATTGGTGGTAATGGTAATGCTGATCGTAATAGACATGCCCTCCGGAATGGTAGTGAAATCGATAAGGATGTGGTTAATAAGCTGTTTATCGATGGAAAAACACCAACGGATGCGATTATGGCAGAATTTGCAAAGCTTCTTGGCGCAGATGGTAAGCAGCGCACCTTTAATGAACAGCAAATGAAGGAATTAATGCAAGAAGCTGCCTGGTTGATTGACGGCATCTATAGGTTGAATAAATTTAATTTAAGTTTTGAGGCTAATGGTAAGCCAGTGGTGACTCCGCTTGATATTTATGGGTTAAATGCTGAGCAGAAGGGGCAAGTTTATGGCGATAATGGTTTTAATTTTAATGCACGTATGCGCGTTTTATTGGCTTGGTTCCAATCAACAGGGATTGATGTAAAACTAGATCATTTTGTTGGGTATGTTAGCCACAGGCAAGGGCCACAGGCCACAGGTACAATGGCATTAAATGCTGGTGAACGCACAGTAGGCCTGACAGCTTCCACCGGTGAGGCCGTTGGCGCCTTGATAGCTTCTGGTAGTGGCATATTCCAATTAACTGCTGAAAGAGGGCTTAATGCGAGAGATGTTAGGTATCGTTTATTTAAAGGTGCGGTGTCAGAGAGAATGATTAATGACGCTAAAGCACATAATTTTGAGAAAGATGGACGTATTTTGGTGCTTAACGTCAATGATGCCAGAACGCGCGAAGAGGTATTTAAGGCCTTGGAGGGGAAAATTGAAGGAGTAAGGGTTGATTTTGTAAAGCCGGAAGATTTATCTAAGAGGTTAGATGATTTAAATATCAACAAGGGGACTGAAAAGAATGCCGGCGAGAATATTGTTATTATTACAGCTGTGCGTGAAGGTGTTTCATTCAACAATAGGGCAGTAGTTGATGCCGATGGAAAGATAGTTGGTGACAACAGAAGCGTACGTATGATTGACTACACCCCGCGTTCATCTGTTGGGCACGATCAGGCCTCCGGCCGTTCCAATACAGACAAAGAGACGCGGACGCGTCGTACTGGCCGTTATGAAGTGGCATGGAGCATCAATGATGGTTTATTAACCCATGTTGAGCGATATAAGATGGAACGCATGTTAGGTCAAGAGCTTGAAATGGACGCTGTCTTTAATGCAGAAACCAGGAAGATTGTTGAAGGCAGTGATAATGTGATGACGTTGATGCATATGATTATGCATGATATCGCCAAGAGTCAATTCTCTCAAGGTTTAATGAGCGCCACTCGAGTTAATACTAACGGCAGTATGGATGTGGTTAATCGCTTATACAAAGAATTCCATAATAGTGAAATGGCTAAGATGGCGGAGCAGGTGATGAGCATAACCGGAAAAGATTTTGCCCGTTTGCCTTCTCTTAATGGGGATGCCTATTTAATTTATGCTAAACAGGCTAATGTACAGGAATATGACATTAAGTATGTAGCAATGCAAATTGGACAGGGTGGGGCTGTTATTGATCAAACAGGGACAACCTTGCAGAATGTAATTTGGGACACTCAAAATAATAAGTTGTATTCTTCAACCTCGCTGGACAATGCTGAGTTTATTAAACAAATTGTTACTAAAGATAAAAACGCTCCAGAATCAATAGGCGTTTTGATTCCGACAGTTAAACCGGTGTCGGATCTTTCGTCATGGAATGCCAATGGCGTTTATACTCAAAAAGGGTTTGCCGTGGCGTATTTTAATAATCAAGGCCAACAGAATCAACCATCAGAAGCAACAACACCGCAAGGCATTGTTGCCAGCGTTTCATCCAGAATGAAAATAGTTGAAGTACCCGAAACAGCTATTTTGGTAGATCGCTCACAGTCCACGCCAAGGCCAATTAAGGTAGAAATGCGTTCTAGGTATGAGGTTGATGTGGAAACAGGTACGGCAAAGTTGAAATTCTCCGAAATTACCGAAGAAGGCAGATCGAAATTAGGAACCAATGTTGACCTTAAATTTGAAGGTTCGGATAAAGAATTGCGCGATGATTATGAAAAACAATACCGTTTGTTCCGTGACAGCAAGGAAAATATCCGCTGGGTGTTATTTGAAGGGCAATTGGTAAAGGTTGGCGCAGATGGCCGCTTTGACGCACATACCAATTATGGGGTTAATTTAAGCGACACCACCCATCAAGAATTAATGTTAAAGACAACATACCGC
>CAYNTZ010000135.1:0-5402 GCA_964400365.1 uncultured Planctomycetales bacterium
TCCCTTACCTTAAAACCAGGTTTTTCTCCTAAGGCTAATAATGGTGCGCCTCCTTTTATTGTCCTACCTATATCTTGTAGATACTGCGCTTCAATGACAAAATATTCAAACATGGCATCAGCTTCTTCTATGCGTTTCAGAGGATAGGCTTGCAAAAGTGTCGTCAAGGCTACAAAAAACGCGTTCCTATCTCCCACCTGACCGTTGTATAATTTCTCAACCAATACCCGCATGGCATTAAACGCCGGGATAGAGATGCCGTGCATTAGATACACCGCCTTGGAGAAAATATCCAAGCTCTCCGGACGCATATCCACACCACCTAAAGACAAGCGTTCAAAGGCCTTCTTCAATAAAAAGAACTGATGTGTTCTTTCCCCTTGGGGCTTAAATTCTGCCTTCTCCAACGCCCTTACCAAGCTTCCTAAGACACCACTCGTCTTATCCTGGCAAAGGCAGTAATTAAACATCTGCCATAATGGATTAAACTGCTCCTTAGGAAGATTGTGTCTTACCAAGAAATCCAGCACAAATTCCATCAAGACCAGCGATAACGCGTGATTACGACGGCCATCAAAATAAAATAAGCGCTGGCGGTGTTGGTAGAGTTCTTGTATAAACTCTGCCACCTGTGGGTGCAACTCTGTTTTAAATACAACGCGGCTTCGTATCAATAATAAATAATGATGCAGATTATCCGCATTGTTTGCATCACCTGACAAAACCCTGTGAATATGAAGGCGGGCTATGCGGATCAGTAATTCCTGGACCATCACATGACGCACTAACGCCGTATGTACACCGCTGCCAAAGAAGCCTGCTATCTCTTGATAGGATTTACTGTCTAATCTGGCTGGATTTCTCCTTAAATCTTCAAGCAGGATCTCAATCTTATCCCTCCTCATAAGCAAATACGCGCTGTCATTAACCGCCTTGCTTTCTTCCATTGATGAATCTAAATGCGCCCAATGCGCCCCTCCTAGAACCCTGATGGCATCATCACGCTCGTGGTTAAAAAACATGTGGCCTACCACATAAAGTTTCTGTACCACCCAATATTCAAGTAATTGAGCATTTATATAAACGGTATACCCGCCTTTTTCCTTACGCCCAATGCCTAGAACCTGCTCTTGCCGCGCAGACTTCGCCCCGTTTAAGCCAACACCCTTCATCTTAAAGATAACCCCTACGCGCAATTCCCTCGGAAAATCAATGGCAACAAGCACTTTGTCCAGAAATGTCTGATAAATGCTTACGTCAAAGTGCTCCAAGGACTGAGGAACAACGACGATCTCACCCTTGCCATTAAATACTGCCACCGTTTGCGCGGATATGGCTTTATCAATATGCTTATAAGCGTCTAACGCTAAGGCCTCGCGTTTATTTAAATCTCTGCTCACATTGCTGTACGGCGCATGATAGAGCCACGTCGGATGTTTACTCAAACCCAAAACTTCCGCTGCGGCATTGCGGCCGATTTCTGATGCTGTCCTATCCTCGGCAATCTGCGCCAACGCTTTTTGACCTGGCTCACCTAATGCTTCAAGCGCATTGGCCACGGCCTTGGCAAAGGCTTTATCAACGGCGTGTTTTAAATAGAGGTCAAAACCAAACAGCGAGTAATCTTTGTTATGGCTATCATGGATCTGCACACCTTGCTTAATTAACGCCTGCACCCAATCAGGCAAAGCTTCTATTTTAAAACCATTTCTTATCCATCCCTCTGGATCTTGCCCTGCGGCTTTAAGCAAATCGAGTATGGTCACTGTACGCTCTAACTCAGGACGGACAAGATTTAATGCCGTTATGCCCCGTGATGTGAACTGATTACTTAACGACCCTAAGTAATGGATAATGTCTTCGTTACAACCTTTGCCGGGGATATGCAATAGAATACGGTTTATTAATGCCACATCAGCCTCATCCACACCAAATCTTGACTTAGGATCAAGGGCATAAAGTTTGTTGGTTAATTCATTACGCCATTTTAATAAACTTAAATAAAACTCTTCCCTGGTCTTGAGGCCTTTTAGCCATTCATATATCTCAATCAAGGTGAAGTCAACATCACGATTACTCTGATGATATAAATAGAAAATAGTGGTCGCCATGATCGCTGTAGGAACAAATTTCTCTGCCCCCATCAAATTACTAATCAACATCAGCAGGGCATATGGAATAATAATAAATAACCGAAAGCCGATAGGTTTTTTGGGCAAGGAAGAATTTTTATAAATTATTATGAAGAAACATACAAACACACCTAACATAAAACCTTTGGCTATAACATCCAGCAGGCTCTCTAGCGTTAAAGCCATCATCAATGCTGGCAGGGCGAAACTGTAGGCCTTGCCTTCTGAAGAACCTGGTTGTTGTTTCTTATTCTTTAAGATTTTCGCCGCGGCATAGCGGCCGATTTCTGATGCTGTCCTATCCTCGGCAATCTGCGCCAACGCTTTTTGACCTGGCTCACCTAATGCTTCAAGCGCATTGGCCACGGCCTTGGCAAAGGCTTTATTAGCGGCGTACTTTAAATATAAATCAAAACCAAACAAGGGGTGCTCGCTGTCACGTCTATCATGAATCTGCACGCCTTGCTTTAACAGCTCTTGCAACCAAGCAGGCAAATCCTCTGTCTTAAAACGGTTTATCTTAACAATCCATTGATACGGATCATGGCCTGCGGCTTTTAATAAATCCAAAATAATAATTGTTTGTTCCAAGGCTGGGCTGGCGCGGTCAAGCTTATTAATTCCTTGCTCATTTAATCTTGTCCATAAATTATCTAAAATATCGACTGCGCTCATATTATGATTCCAGGACGGTATATGGCCAATAAGCCGAATAATGAGCTCTTGATCTCCCCTGGCAATGCCGCGTTCTTCTGTTGCGTCAAGGGCATAAAGCTTGCCTGCCAATGTATGCCCTTTAAGCAAACATAGCACGTGATCAATGGGACTTAAATGCCGGTTAAAAACAGGCATAAAATTAACACTAAGCCCCAGGTGCACACGCTCCGACAGGTGTTCTAGCTTCCCCAACTCAAGATAAAGCCGCGCCAGCTGATCAAGCACCTTTTTTGACAACTTGCCTTTATAGCCATTAAAGAAATTGCTGGCTGATACTATGGCATTTGATTTTCTTATGTTTACAGGATCTTGTGTCAGTTCGGCAAAGGCTTGGTCGATTAAATTAAGCTGATGGATTTCTTGTTCTAATTCTTTTAACCTGCGGCGTTGCGATGGGCTGAATTTCTTACCTAATATCAAATTATCACAGACCCAACGCAACTCTTCCTTGGCATCCAAACGCATCATGCGGTCTAAATCCCCCTGATTGAAAATAAGCACCGCTTCCCTTGTATCAGGTCCTCGTATCTTTACCGCGTAAACATTAACACCTAGGTATGGTGGAAGATAAAGCATGAGCCCTCTATGCTTGCATAAATCCCAATCAAGCAAGCCCCTACTGGTCAAACCATTATCTGCCAGCGCCATTGACACCGATGGGTAATCACCAAGATTCACTGATGATATTAAAAATTCTTTGAACGGCCCAGAAAAAGGATCAATGCGGATTGCGCCAAATGGTGTTGGGTGGATCAACTTGCTGAAGGGATGATATAAATTTACTAATTGTTGTAAAACTTTGTGGTGCTTAACGGAAAGGGATTGGTGCCTTGGATTTGACCATACCCTTAGATGACGATGCCGCCTGCTATCTCTGATTTTAATATACATTAAGTAAAAGAACGCTGAGGCGGCAAGAATGCCCACAAAAACAGCGGTATAACCAAGCACACCTGATAAACTCATCGCCAATGCCGGCAAGGCAAAACTGTAAACCTTGCTGGCCGCATCCCTGCCAATGTCGGTCGCGGTTATGTCTTGGGCAATTGCTTCAAGCGCTTCTCTCCCCCGTTGGCCTAATTGTCTCAAGGCCCCTGCGAGTGCCTGGGCAAAGGATTTTTGGCCGGCCCTGCGTAAAAGCACGTCTAAACCAAACAGGGGTTGGTCAGGGCTGTCGTAAAGCTCGACGCCTTCTTTTATTAATTTGTGAACAACCGGATGACGTCTGGAAAAACCCGTTGCATGAAAGGAGAAAATTAAATCATCTTGAACAATATTTTCATGAAGCGCCTTAATTAATTTCAACCGACAATAAAGCTTTTCTAAAACGGCAATGGCGGATTCTTCATCCGTAACATCAGCGGCCGCTAAATGATCGTCAATAAACGTATGGGTCTTAACCCCCTGACAATATCTTCCTACCAAAAGTCCAATGGCATAGGATAATTCCATCACTTGAAAAGAAACCATCCCGATCGCCTTCCATGTGTTGTCATAAAACTCCAAGGCAGATAATCCAAATTTCTTTTCAAATGCCCTTTCCTTACGCATCAACTCAGGAAGCTTCAAATATCTCATAAGGAAACATTCCTTAGGCAATTGCCTATAATTCATTGTTTTAATGTGATTAACTAATTCAATTGTTGTAGAGTTATACCTTGTTAATTCCCTAAGGAGAGCTCTGGCCATTCCCATATCACAACGCGGATCAGCTAAAATATAGCAAGCACAACTGGTATAATCTTCTAAACCTACAATCTGACTTTTTCCATCAAGTGTCACTGACTTTAAGACCATTTCATAAACTATGTGAAATAAATGAGACGATAAACTCCGTGAACGAAGCCATTTATTGATCAAACCAATATCGTTTGATACGGCCTCTGTGTTAGCTTGTGACCTTATGATAATTTCCTTATAAAAATCATTCTGCCCTAACCGTTGAACATCCTTTCCTTCCACCCATCTATCTATCTTCCAGCGTAACGCCTTCCAATCAATACCCGAAGGATTCTTCTTTAATCTCCTTAACATTTCTTGAAGAATAATAAATATAAATAATCCATCAACGTAACGTTGTTTCTGCCAGCTAGGATCCACATGCACCTTACGCTTTCCTGCTTTAAAGCGCAGGGCATCTTCCCGCTCATGTTCTAATAATGACTTAAATCCTTCAATATAGCCTTGCCGCGCAAAACCAATGATATCGCGCACATTCAAATACACTTGATAAACCGGCTTAGTTTTACTGCCTAAGGCTAGTACATTGCTTTCATCCGGATCCATACTCGCGCACAACCCATAACCATTCAAACCTTCGATAAGAACAAATTCCATCCACGACGGGATTTCTTTAGCGGTTCTACCAAAAAATCTTAAGATAGCTTTGATTTGCCTGCGGCTTAACGACGATGCCTTACCTTTTGATTTAAATTTTCCTTGATGGCTTAAAACCACATATTGCCCTTCTTGCAAAGCACGGGCAATATTGGCCTTAGCCGCACGAATGGCCGCAACAGCTAAATCATGCTTACCTTTAAAATACCACGTCGC
>CAYNTZ010000136.1:0-5270 GCA_964400365.1 uncultured Planctomycetales bacterium
GGAACCTAAGCCCTTGGTTATTGGCCTGATCCGTTTGATAGCTGATGGCCCGCCCCAAGCATGGGAAAAGGCCAGTCAGGTATTAAATGGCACCTTGTTTGCAGATTACAGCAGGCCCAGCATTAAGAAAGGTGAAATCTTTAAAGCATCAGCGGCATTTTTTGAGCATTTTAGTGTCGATGGTCGTTCCTTTGCAGGCCGTGCGGATGTGGTCACCTCATCGGGCTTGATTATCATTAATAAACAGCATAGGGACAATAAAACAAAGGCAGGGTTAGCAAAAACAATCAGGCATGCCCGCGCCCATCTGTGTTTTGCGGCAACGTTAAATTACGAGTATGCCCACATCCCTCATGATGATAATGAGACAAGTATCAGGAAGAAGATAAAGGCCATGGCAGGGCAGATGTTAAATCTTGAATATGTAGGACTTTTAAGTGAAGTGTACCGCTATGAATTTGGAAAGCCAGCCCCGCCGCAGTGGAGCCATCGTCATCTGTATAGGGTGTTAAGGAAACATTATGGTGATCCCCTAGGCATTCTCTCCGAAGCCTATGCCATGTATAAAAGCAATGAGTCAGCTATCATTACCAGCCTCTTCAAAGATCATCAAACAATAAATCTCATTGACCATTCCGTTAAGTATAGGTATTGGTCCCGCCTGAAAACCTTATTCCCCATCCCCATGGCCGGCGGGACGCATGAGGATGGCAGGGCGACGGGCGTGATGGATGATGAAAGCGATGGCGCTTGGTTGGGGCCGTGGCTGGACAGCATGCTAGCCCAGCGCACAGTCAAGAATAAGGAAGAAATAGTGCGTGTATTAAATAGCGTTTTGCATCAAAAGCGTCCATTGTACCTGCAAGCGATCAGCGACCGTTGGGAAGCGCTGGAAAATTGTTTTAATAGAAATAGAGACACGGCTTTTGATGATGTATTTTTAGATAAGATTTTAGGATTTTATATCAATGATCCGCAATATGCCACACTGCTGGAAAATTTAGCCAAGTTATTTATGCAAAGGCATCCTGTTAGGGTTAACCATGTTTTATTTCATTTAGCAGGAATGATTAAGGCTGATATGGTGGCGTTTTCAAATCCGGATATGATCCGCACCATCTACAACATCACCGCAACAGCGCACCGTATATTCTATGGGAGTTATGTCAACAGCAACAGGTCTAGATCCATGGCAGATGTAATAAATGACAAAGCCTCAATGAATCGCGTGCTTGAAATATATAGCTTAATAGCCGAGCGCGTTGATTTAAATGTCGAAGTCTTCTGGCAGAGGCATATCAAGGCCGCCAGCCACATTGCGCCTTATTTTGAAAAGTGGACTGAGGATGATGTTAATGTGGGCCACTATAAGCTTTTGCACGGGGAGATGTTGTGTATTCTTGCTGACTTGATTGTTTTGTTTAAGAAAGTAGAGCATGAGGTGGGCAGGACACTTCTTCATGGTATCGTAGTGATGTATAGATTATATCCTGATGAGAAAGAGGCTTTTTATATAGTGCATTCTGAAAAGATATTGTGGGCTAGGGTTTTCATCTGGGAATATAATGTGCGGGAAATGCTTCATAAAGATCGCCTATATTTAGATTTTGCACATGAAGAAGGGCCAATACAAATTATTCGAGAAGCAAGGCTGGAATTATTTGATCCCCGCAAATACGGCAGTGATTCAGGCTTGATGGCGCAGGTGATGGGAATTAGTAGGGCAGATTTATACCGCAAGCGTTTAAAGGCGGTGATGTGGATATATGTGCGGCTAATCCGCTATCAAAAAGACCCTAGGGAGCATGTGAAGAAGTTAATCAATTTGATTGCCAATGGCCCATCAAGGGCGCATGGCCTGGCATCACGTGTTTTAGACAGCACTGTTTCCAGGGAGCGATTGACGGTTTCACAAATCATCTTCCAGGCCCCGGCGTCCTTCTTTGAGCATTTTATTGTTAAGGGGCGAAATTTCTCAGGCCGTGCGGATGTGGTGACATCGTCAGGATGGATTATTCTTAATCAAGACCATCCAGATAATAAGACAGTGCGCGGCAAACAAAGGATTATTAGGCATGCGCGCGCGCATCTGGCTTTTGCCGTCGTCTATGAGCAAGCGCAGGATTTTGCTAATCTACTCACCTTAATTACTGTGTTTGAAGGCAATGCGGATATCTTACAGGAAGTGTACCGCTACGAATTTGGGACCCCAGCCCCGCCGGCATGGAATCATAAGAAATTATTGCGTTTCTTAACCGACCATTATGGATCTCAGCGCGCCATTGCCTCAGAAGCCTACGCCATGTACAAAAGTGGCGACTCCAGCCTGATTGCCCATAAGTTTCGCCGTTTAAAGGCCGTTAAACACCTAGACTCTTATTACAGGGCAAGATTGTTTTATTTAAACAAGCCCTTCATAGCCCCCATGGCCGGCGGAAGCCATTTAAAACCGCTTGGTAAGATACGGGCTAGGTTTGATCGTTCATTTAAAATATTTTTGGCCAAGGTCAGGAAAGGAAGGCCTGTAGAAATGATTGTAGTGCGGGCATTTAGCTTGTTTAAGAATCCTGTACATGTTGAGTGGGCGCTAACTTATCTTTATGACCATTGGAATGCCATAAGAAAGGCGGTGAATAGCCGTGCGATTGGAGATATGAATTTATATGGTGTATGGAATAAGATATTTCCATTTGTTAAGAAACACAAGATAGCGCATCTAATATATATCAAGATATTCCACGATTTTTATACAAGCATTGCCTCAACTCTTTTAATAAAATTGCTTGAGAAGAATCTTTACCGGCATATTGAGGATGATAAATCTATCAAGAAAAATACTATTGATTTGGTGTATGCATTGACACAGATCATTTTAAACAAGGGCGTTGACGAGCCACAACTTAATTGGATTTTGCGTATCTATGGTCGTTTATCTTTGTTTGTTGATCCTGCAGATGAGGCTATTCAAGCCAAAATTATTCGCGCAGGGGCTTCTCTGCAGCAGCGTTTCCCTCAATGGTGGTTGCAAGATGATCAATTAAAGGAATTGGCAAAATCAGGCCTGATGCAAGGTGAAGGCATCATTATTGTAGATAAGCTCTTATCACAGCTCACCACGGATGATATGCAAACCTGGTTCCGTTTGGCCTTCACGAGATTCTCTTTAGCATTGGCCAGCGATCAACGAGGGCAACATAAAGAGCGCTTTAAGAAATTAGAAGATTTTGGATGGCGATTTATACTGGAAGAGAGGCATCACTTAAGCGATAAGGTGATGGCAGATATACAGAAAGCTGATTTACATGTCATGGATCCAGTGAGCTATGGGCCTGATTTTGGCCTGATGGCGCAGGTGATGAAGAATTTGGGGATTAGACCTGAGTTTTATCCTCTACGGCTTAACGCGGTCTTGGCTGTCTATAAGAAATTAATATACACTGCAGAAAACCCACGGCCTTTTATAGAAAATCTAGTCGTGCTCATTAGCAATGGCCCTCAAGAAGCGCATGTAAAAGCATCAAAAGTCTTAAATGACAGTATGAATCTCTTTATTAATTACAGTGCTTTTGATGGTTCATCTTCATTTTTTGAACATTTTACCGTTGCAGGCCGTTCTTTCAAAGGTCGTGCGGACGTGGTGACCTCTTCGGGGTGGATTATTCTAAACCAAGACCACCCGGATAACAAAGATCCTGTTAAAGCCGCAGCTATTGAGCGTCACACCAGGGCGCATTTGGCCTTTATCAGGATTTATCAAGATGGCCTTTTATTTGTAAAAGGCATGAAGGATATGCTTTTAAAAAGAAAAGACATGGATTTATTAAGTGCTGTGTACCGTTATGAATTTGGAGTTCCAGCCCCGCCGCAATTAGATGCTGATGCCTTATTGGCCGCGTTGATTAAATATTATACCCACCCTGTTGCCATCCTTGCTGAAGCCTACGCTATTGCTAAAGAACAAGGGATTGTCTTTGCTGCGTGGCAAGAAGATTTTGCCAAGATAGACCTCCATTACAATAATTTTCAAAGAAAGACCCTTCTTTTGGTTTCCCGTCGAGAATTATTCCCCATCCCCATGGCTGGCGGGGGGAAGGGGGCGCCTAAGATTGCCATCCCTAAGGATCCTAAGCACCAGACGGTTGGCGATGTGTTTAAGGAGTATAAGCAAAACAGATTAATCCCGCTGATCAACCAGGCCCTGCATGATTATTTGGATAAAGCTGGTGGCGTGATCACCCAGCGTGGCTTGGAAGATGTGATTGAAGCTTCCATCAAAGGCCGCGATTCCGACTATGCCTATGCCCAGCTAATCACGCATACAGTTTCCATTTTGTTCCTGCAGCATAAGGAGCGGGAGCTAAGCCTTAAGGAACGCGCCACCTTGATTGTGATGAGCTATCAATTGCATCAGGGCGTTAAGGAGATTATCAAGAAGTTCTACCCATCCACCGACCAGAGCCGTGTCTTGGCCTTCCGTGAGATTATCCGCTTTAACGTGGACTTCGCCCGTTTTTATTTGGATTCCGGCGGGGTAAAGAATGTTTTAGAGCATTTTATCATCACCGCCGCTAATATCTACGGCGGCATCCTCTCCAGCGCGCAACGGCAAGAATTTATAACGCTCCTGGTTAACACTGTCGAGCGCCACCAAAGCTTCTTGCAATGGGCGCAGTCGGAAGGCAATCATGTCCTGCGTGAGCAGACCTTATCCAAGGTTATCGAAAATATTTTAGACCACTTTGACTATGGCATGGAGCCTTTAGCCGATGATGAGCTTGATGGCATAGAGCAAGCCCGTCGGGTATTGATTGCCCTACAGCGCAACATGCAAACCAAGCGGCCGATTTTATTTATCACCCATCCCCAGAGTTTCTGGGTGGTGCAAAAAGCCATCAAAGCGCTTGAAGCCAAGACCGGTGGCGCGCGATTTGATTTTTATATGTCTGACTTTACCCGACGGGAAGAGTTTGTCGGGATGAATTTGCCGGATAAGCAAAAAGGGATGATGCGCTTTTTTGAAGGGGCCTTTGTGAAGATTGAGAAATACGCCCGTCAGGATCCAACGACGCCGGTTTTTGTGGTCTTGCATCACATGGAAGCCGCCCCTGACAAACTGCGCGTGCAGTTTAACCCCATCCTTTGGGAAAAGAAGCTGGAAATCCCCGAACTTGGCCGCAGTATTAATTTCCCATCCAACGTGTATTTTATCCTTACCTAGACGAAGGACGGGGAGATTAAGGATAAGGCTTTTTATGACAGTGCATTGCGCC
>CAYNTZ010000137.1:0-5243 GCA_964400365.1 uncultured Planctomycetales bacterium
AAGGGTTTGGGGCGGGTGTTCAATAAAGAAGGAGTTAAGGCCTTGGGTGTGGGGTAGGGCAAGGATTTTATCCCGTAAGGACTGATTAAAGATAGGGGGATGCCCGCGTTTGTTTTGGAAACTTGGGATAAGGATATCGACCAGGGTGTTGTTAAATTTTTCGATCATGGTCTCAACGGTTAGGAGGCTAATCAGCGGGCAATCCACTGGCCAAAACATTAAACCATTAGTGTTTTTGTGGGCTTGCCGTACGCCAGCCTGCACCGAAGTGGTTTGGCCTAAATTATAATCTTTATTATAGACAATGCGGATGCGTTTGTGGTTAAATACATAAGGTTCAATGGCCTTAGCTTCTGCTCCCAAAACGATGATAATTTCATCACAGGAGGAGATTAGCAAGGTCTTTTGGATATGTTGGATAACCCGTTGGTTATTGAGATTTGCTAAAGCCTTAGGTGAACCAAAGCGTTGGCTTAATCCAGCAGCTAATAAAATACAAGAAATCATCTATTCATTATAAAACAGTTTATTTGGGTGTCAAACAAAGGCTATGTTGATCATTTTCTTATATTTACTGATTCTTTTAGTGGGCGGATATTTTATATTAAGGGCGTTGTTTCCTGATTTTAAATTTAATTTTCCGATGATGCCAAATATAAAATTGCCCCAAATTGGCAGGCCTAAATTACGTAAAGATGTTGCTAATTCCCTTGCGGTGAAGCAACCAGCGATAGATATCCCTCAGCCGCAAGTGCATGAATATTCAAAAGCTGAGGTGTTGTTAGCTGAGAAAAACAAAGAAATTGCCTTATTAAAGGAACAGTTGCGGGTAAAGCAAAACCAAAGTGATGATTTTGATAAGTTAAAAGAGATCCTTGATGCGGAGATTGCCAAGTTACGAGAACAAAACCGCTTATTAAAAACCGAGTTATCCCGGTAATATCCTGTTATAAACCCATTAATATGTTTTTAAGAAAGGCTTTTTATGAAAAAATTTATGTTAGCCGTAGTGTTTTTTATTGCTGCATTAGTTCCATTAACCCAAGCCCAAGAGGAGAGTGCCGTGAAATCAACAACAGTGGTGTTAGAAACAAATCAAGGTGATATCGAGATTAAACTTTTTCCCGAAGTAGCGCCCAAGACGGTTGAGAATTTCGTTGGGTTAGCTAAAAAGGGTTACTATGATGGAATTATTTTTCACCGTGTCATTAAGCAATTCATGATCCAAGGTGGTGACCCAACCGGTACTGGCCGCGGCGGTGAGAGCCTTTGGGGCGGTAAATTTGATGATGAGTTTAGCCCGACAGTGTCATTTAGTAAGCCGGGAATCTTGGCGATGGCTAATGCTGGCCCTGGCACCAACGGCAGTCAGTTTTTTATCACCACGGCCGCAACACCTTGGTTGAATAACCGCCACACTATTTTTGGTGAAGTGGTTAATGGTTATGATGTGGTTCAAAAGATTGAGGGTACGCAAACAGCGGCTGGTGACCGTCCTGTGCAAGACCAAAAGATCATTAAGGCCTACGTAAAATAATGCAGGAAATTTTACAGCAAGCGTTACAAGCGGCCCAATGCGGGTCGTCTTATGCTTTTGCCACCATTATAGAGGCAACGGTTAAGGGGACGCCGCGTAAGGCGGGTGCCAAGATGTTGGTTTTTGAGGATGGGCGTATTGAGGGGACTATCGGCGGTGGTCGCAATGAAAAAGCGGCCATCGCCGAATGCCTTAAGGCGATCAAGTCCCAGAAGCCATCGACGGTTACCTATAATTATTTCGGCCGTAAAGGGGAGTCAGTATGCGGCGGACAGATGAAGGTTTTTATAGAGCCCGTTGTTCCCCAAGCAACCTTGGTTATTTGCGGTGCTGGTCATATTGCCTTGCCTCTTTCAGCGATTGCTAAAATTGCAGGTTTTAAAGTTGTTGTGATCGATGACCGCAAGGAATTTGCCAATAAGAAACGTTTTCCGCATGTGGATCAAATTGTTGTCGGTATTCATGCAAAAGAATTAGCTGGTTTTAAGCTTAATGCCAATAGCTATGTAGCCATTGTTACCCAGGGCAATGAATTTGATTTTGAATGTTTAAAGGTTGTGATAAAATCTAGCGCGTCTTATATCGGGGTTATTTCAAGCCGTCCTAAGCGGGTAAAGTTTTTTGGGCGGCTTAAGGAATTAGGCATTGAAGCTAAACATTTAAAGCGTGTGAGTATCCCAATGGGGATTGATATTGGCAGCCAAACTCCTCAAGAGATTGCGGTTTCAATTATGGCGCAAATGATTGCTGTAAAAAACAAAGAATATGTCGGGACAGACAAGTTTAATTCTTAATTGGAGAGCGTATGGAAACAAATGAAGCCATTGACATTATCCGTGACGCGGGTTTTGGGTTTTTAGCGACAGTTGAGGGTGATAAGCCTCATGTGCGTCCGATGATGCCCTATTTAACAGATGAAGGGGAGTTGTTGCTGGCGCTTCTAGGTCGTTCCCGTACTATTCCTGAAATTAAAGCGAATCCTAATGTTGAAGTTTGTTATGTTGACCGGAAGATGTGGTATTGCCGTGTTGCCGGTACAGCGGTGATCACGGATGATTTAGCTAAGAAGACATTAGTTTTTGAGAATGTTCCCATGTTGCGCCAGTATTTCGCTGGTCCAGCGGATCCTAATTACCATTTAGCAGTGATTACAATTAATAAGGTCGAAGCCATGACCCCCCACAGCCGCTTGCCTGAGCAGATTACGTTATAATGGGGTAGATTACCAGTACCAGCGTAATCCCAGTGTGGATGTTGTTGCCTTTTCATTATTGATGTCTAAATGAATGGCGGTGTTCTTGTTTAGTTGGTATTGGATTTTTCCTCCCCAAATGTTTCGTAACCCGCCGGTATAGTTATTTGTTTCCGCACCTCCATAAATAAGGGCATGCGCATGGGCATAATCAATTTTAAATCCAAGGTGAGGCCGTAGGCGGGCATATGGTGCAAGGGTATGTCCTGCTAAGTCAATCATGACATACGGCGTAAGGTTATCATTTAATTTAGTTGCCCGGCCAAGTCCAAAAGCGCCTACCCCATCGTAGAAATTCTTATTGTTGCGGTCCATCCGATTAATGCCGGCATTTAATTCCCATGACCATTGGCCTTCATCAGCGATGGAGACGGGTAAGGTATTTAGTTTAAGGATGCGGATAAGGTCAAACTGGTCAATAAATACCGTATGTTCTTCTTCTAATAAGCCCAAGTTTAAATTAAAAAGGATTAGCTCATCACCTTCCAGGCTATTTAATCCAACGGTTTCTTGTTTAAATGGTGACCAGTTTAGTGTTAGAAAGGGATGTTCCTTTAGTGTGCTATTAGCAATATTGATGCCAAAGGTCATGGGTGGGGATCCTGCTGAAGGAGATGGCAATTCTTTGATGTCAACAGATGGTCTTGTTTGTGGCGGTAGATTGAGCCGGGCGCGTAGGATTTGGTCTTTAGAAATATCTCTGCCTTTAATGTCCTTCGCTGTAGATGCGGCGAGGCGGTATTCTTGGTAGGCTAATAAACTGTCTAGGATTAGGATTTGCTGTGGTGTTTTGTATTGTTCAAGGTATGGTTGTAGTAGGTTGTGGGCATTTGCGTTAATGATAGTATTAAATGTTTTAAGCTCATCAGGGGACAATAATTTCAATTGATAGTAAAGCCTGCGTTGGTTAGATGGTATATAGGTGATAGATTCAACCTTGTCTAAACGGATAAAGAGTTCAGCAGGCAAATACCAGGGGCGATAGCTATTTTTGACATTCCCCTCAGTGACTAATTCCAAGAGCTCAGCGATACGGTAAGAGCAGTTCTTGGTTAAGAAGTAGTAGGCAAATTTGCTGCCGATTATTTCCCAAATATGCAGGATTAAGAAGGTGCGTTGGTCATCGGTTAAGTTAAGCTGGTAATCCCACATGTCTCTGAATTCAGTGCGGGTGTACATGATGTCTTGTGTATAATAATATTTATCTGAGAAACCCGATTTATACCCTCCAAATAAACCCCGCAAGACATAAAAAATGCCATTTTCATTTTCGGGAACCATGGCGCCGAATCCCAGGGTTAGGTCGAAGAAGCCTTTTGTATCATCCTTGTCATTTGAATTGAATTTCATGATGGCGTGGCCAAAGGTGGAGGCAGGATTGCCAAAATAACCGCTGACTAAGATGATACTGATTGAATTAACCTTATCAAACATGGCCCACTTATTAAGGGCTTGGCAGCGGTCATCATTAAATTTAAAATCAGGCAGATTGAGGTGTTTGGATAACCAGTAATAGCGGGCGGGATATTTGCAACGCGGGTGCATATCAGGATTATCTCCCCAGGGCTGGAAATAGGCTTTAATAGTTGCTGTTAGTTCTTCTTGGGGGTTGCTTTTACCTGATGGAGAAATAAAAAAAGTGTCAGTAATGATGTCGCTTTGAGGTGAGCGAGGTTGGTAGTGGAGTAGTTTTAACCATAGGGGATCCTTGCTTAAAGTAAGGAAGGATGCTTTATTGACTAATTCATCTGTTATTGAGGCTTGGGTAATGCTTGCTGAAAAAAAGATAGTTAAGAAGAGGATGGATTTGTAAAGTTTTATCTGGAGGGTGTTATTCAAATTAGTGTTTAATAAACGGGATACGTCCAGCATGATGAACGTATCCCGTTTAGATTATTAGCTGTTTTTATAAACAATATTATATAAAGCTTCAGCTTTTTCAAATTTCGTCATTGTGGTGTATGTTGAGTTAGTAACGACTTTTGAAAAATCACTACGCAAGGAAGCAATAAACTGTTCCTTAGTTGCTTGGTCATGTCCAGTTAGGTTAGCCAAGGTATCAACAAATTCACCGCTTCCAGAAGCAATATCTTTTTCTAAGGAAGCGTAGGAATCGTGGATAAATGCAGCTGCGCTGGCTTGGTTGCCTTTGCAGGTATCGGGTGATGAGATGTTTGAGGAGATGGCTGTTGTTCCAGAATCCCAGGTAACGTTGGTTACGGCGGCAACCGCTGTGTTACGAGGGGCAATCATGGCGCCGATACCGCATTCGGTATAGATGTCAGCAAATTCACGGGCCAAGACAGGTTGAGAAAATGCACAAAATACCAGGGTGCCTAAAAATGTCAGTGTTAATCCTTTTTGCATGTGTTTTCTCCTTTGTTTTTTGGTTATTAAAACGTAACAATTAATGCTGAGCGTTTGTATATTCAGTAACGAAGGATTGCAAGTTCT
>CAYNTZ010000138.1:0-5180 GCA_964400365.1 uncultured Planctomycetales bacterium
CGCGCCAATCACGGGCTAAAATATGCCCATTTTCTTTAGCCCACTTATAAAGGGTGGTTCCAGGATAAGAAGCGACACCGGTGATTTGAATGGTATCAAGCGGCATAGACTTGGCAAAATCAATGGTTTTACGCGCTGATTCCTTTGTTTCCCCAGGAGCGCCAATCATAAAGCAGCCGTGGATAGTAAAACCTAATTTATTAGCTGTTTCGGAATATTTGCGGGCCATATCAACGGAAACACCGCCTTTGCGAATAACACGCAAATGCTCGTCGGTACCAAATTCAAATCCGGTCATGAGCATACGGCAGCCAGCCTTGCGCATCAAAGGCAGGAGATCCAAGTCGGTATTCACGCGCATATTACACGACCAGCTAATACGTTTATTAATGCCTTTTTCGATAATTAAATTGCAGACATCAATGACATGTTGGCGTTCAGCGGCAAAGGTGTCGGTTTCAAACATGATTTCGCGGATTTGTGGGTGAAGCTTTAAATCATGTTCCATTTCAGCGACCACTGATGCTGCGGTGCGATTGCGTAATTTATAGCCATACATCAATTGCGGGTCGCGGCAAAAGGTGCAGGCATTGTTACAGCCGCGTCCGGTCATGAGCGTTAAAAAGGGGAATTTCTTTCCACCATCTGGGTACCATTCCGGTTGAATGAGTTGCCAAGCAGGAAAGGGGAGCTCATTAACATCAATATCAGGGCGCGGTGCATTCTTCATCACCTTACCGTCCTTAATCCAGCATAGGCCTAAATTTTTTTCATCAGGCACGCCGTTAGCTAAATCACGCAGGGTGTAATCATATTCGCGCGGCAAGATATAATCGCAAACGCCTTTAGCAATTTCAAAGGTGTTGTCAATTTCAGCGGTAGCGTGCTGGCCGACAAAGACGACCTTGCATTTTGTTTGATTCTTAATGATGCGTGCTTGTTCGATATCAGAATAAATGGAAGGGGTGGTCACGTGCATGACCAACAGCTCAGGTTTTAAGTCAACCGTAGTCTTAATTGATTCTTCCTCTGAAAAATTGCGTGCTGCAGCCTCGACGTAATGGGTATCGTGACCGGCGTTTATTAATACTTGTGCAGCTGTTAAAAGGTATTCTGGATGGCGCTGCACGCGTCCACGGGATTTAGCTGCCCAACGGGCCACACGCACAAAATTATCACCAAAAGAGGGATTTAAAATGACGACCTTCATTTAAGCTGTACTCCGTATATGTAGTAGGTTTACCAACGAAGATATACTACATCTGGCTGAGGGTGGGTGCAATAAATATTTAAGTGTTTTTACTCTTATATTTTTTAGCGCTCTTGTGCTAATATTGATCTTATTGTACAAAAGGATATCGCGTATGCAAAATAATGATATTTTAACTTTTCTTGGATTTTTTGCCGCAGGGCTTTTGGTGAATCTGACACCTTGCGTTTACCCCATGCTAACAGTAAGCGCATCCTTGTTTAAACCAAGGCAAGGCAGTCATGAAAGTTTGCGCCATTCCTTTGCCAAAGCCTTAGCTTATTTCTTAGGCATTGTGCTAATGTACAGTGCCTTAGGTTATGCGGCAGCCTCTGGCGGTCAATTCTTTGGAGCTGCTTTGCAAAACAGCTGGGTTTTAGGGGTAGTAGCTTTAATGATGTTTGCTTTAGGGCTTTCCATGTTTGGCGTCTATCAATTAAGTTTGCCTGTTGATTTATTGAATAAGGTGGCTTCTTGGCGTAAGGCTAATTATCTGGGATTATTTTTTTCAGGATTATTAGTGGGTGTGTTTGCAGCACCCTGCATTGGCCCGCCGGTCATTGCCTTGCTTGCAACCGTTGCTGATAAGGGAAGTCCTGTTTTTGGATTATCTGCGTTCTTTGTCTTTGCCTGCGGCTTAGGGTTGCCGTATCTTTTGTTGGGAACATTTTCCACCTTAATTAATAAACTTCCTAAAGGTGGAAATTGGCTTTTGTGGGTTGAGCATTCTTTTGGCATTGTGCTTTTTGGTTTTGCGGCCTTTTATTTCTCCTTAAGCCTTAGTCTCTCTCAAGTAACCCCATGGGTATGGCCGTTAACCTTAGTTCTAGGGGGGATTTATATTGGTTTTATTGAACACCACAGGGGAGAACGCAAGCTTCTAGTGAATTTAAAGCATGCGACAGCTGCTATGGCCATCTTTGTTGGATTGGTATTAATAGCAGGGCATTTAAATGTTCAAAAAGAAAAAATCACCTGGCAGCTTTATTCAGCGCAAGCGGTGACTCAAGCGATTAATGAAGGAAAGCCTGTGGTTATTGATTTTTATGCGGATTGGTGTATTAATTGCCATGAATTGGAAGCAATGGTTTTTTCTAACAAAAAAGTTGTAGAGAAGGCTAAAGCATTCATCACCTTACGTGTTGATGCAACTAATACCGGGGATCCCAAGGTAGATGCCTTGATTAGCCAATATGATTTAATTGGTTTGCCCACCATTATTTTATTGGATAAGAAGGGGCAGGAAGTAAAGAAATTGCGGGTGGAGGGGGTTATTTCCGCCGCTAAATTCATCAAACGTTTAGAAGATTTAGAAAAAATATAATGATGCTTTTTAACTATTTAATTATTTTCTTATTAATCTTTCCAGGATTGATTTTAGCTAAGGAGCAAGCAATGCCTAAGAATGACACCGTGCGTATCTTTGATGCAGCAAGTAATTCTTATAAGGAGGTGGCGAGGGTTGTAAAGACTGATAAGGAATGGCAGGAAATCTTAACTCCCCAGCAATATGATATTTTGCGTGAACATGGGACGGAGCGTGCTTTTTGCGGGCTTCCCACCAAGGGGCATAAAAAAGGATTTTATCAATGTGCCGGCTGCGGCACTGATTTATTTAAGGTGGGTGAGAAATTTGAATCAGGAACGGGCTGGCCATCTTTTTGGGATCCCATTGACCCTGCTAATGTGGCTTATACGGAAGATAATTCCTATGGTATGATTCGCGTTGAGGTGCACTGTGCCCGCTGCCAGGGGCATTTAGGCCATGTTTTTGATGACGGCCCGCCGCCTACGGGAAAACGTTATTGTATTAATTCGTATGCATTAAAATTTGTTGAGGATAAATAGATAGTGAACAAAAGGCTTGGACAAGATTCCTTCAGGCTCAAATCCCCCCAGCCCCCACAACACATGCGCGGTGCTGTAAGGCATTGCTTGCGTTTATGCGTTGTTCTTCTTTTAGGGTGGCATGTGGTGGGGAACATTTTCGCCTTCACGAACTTGCCCAATCCTTTTGTCAACCTAGCTTTTGCTCAGGAGGAGAAAATGGATAGTAATTTAGAAAAAGCCACCTTTGCGGGTGGGTGTTTTTGGTGCATGCAGCCTTTTTTGGATAAATTGAAAGGGATTAAGAAAACCACGGTGGGGTATACTGGCGGGCATACGGAAGATCCTAGCTATGATGAAATCTCGATGGGGAATACTGGCCATGCTGAGGCCATTGAGGTGGTTTTTGACCCTAAGGAAATTTCCTATGAGCGCATCATTAATATTTTCTGGCGCAATATTGACCCCACCACTAAGAACCGTCAATTCTATGATGAGGGGACCCAATACCGCTCCGCTGTTTTTTATCATAATGAAGAGCAGCGTAAAATAGCTGAAAAAACCAAGAAAGAGTTAGAAGATTCTGGCAAGTTCGAAGACCCCATTGTCACGGAGATTGTTGAAGCCGGTAAGTTTTATCCGGCAGAAGAATACCATCAAGACTATTACAAAAAGAATCCCAATCGTTATAATGCTTATCACCATGCATCTGGCCGTGATGAGTTTTTAGAAAGCATTTGGGGTAAGGAAAAGAAATAATGCCTAAATTGTATTTAATTCCCAATGCGATTAGTGATGAAGGTTTTGATTTGTTACCGGCTTATATTGCGTCATCCATTAAAGGTTTGCGATTTTTCTTTGTAGAGGAGCCTAAATCCGCCCGTCGCTTGCTTAAGCAATTAGATAGGGAATTCCCCATCCAAGATTGCCAATTCCTTGAATTAAATGAGCATACTAATTCCAGTTTATTAAATGGATATTTAGCTTTATTAAAGAAGCAAGACGCAGGCATTATAAGCGAATCAGGTTGTCCTTGTGTGGCTGACCCTGGGGCTGATTTGGTTTTATTAGCGCATCAGGTTAATATCGAGATTGTTCCTTTGGTAGGGCCTTCATCGATCCTATTAGCTGTCATGGCCTCAGGCTTAAATGGCCAAAGTTTTGCTTTCAATGGGTATTTGCCTAAGGACAGGGAAGGGCGTATTTCAAAAATAAAGCTATTGGAAAAACGTTCCCGACAAGATGGTCAGACCCAAATTGTGATGGATACGCCTTACCGCAATCAAAACTTATTAGAAGACCTGCTTAGCGTTTGTAATCCTCAAACTAATTTATGCATCGCCCTTGATATTGGTGGGGCAGAGCAATCGATTAAAACAAAGACCATAGGCGAGTGGAAGAAGGCTTCGTCAGCCTTGGCTAAAAAACCAGCACTTTTCTTAATATGAACGAAACCTATACCCTTGCTTTCTTAGGTGGCATGCTCATTGGACTTGCCGCTGTTTTTTTATTTTTCTTTAATGGCGCCATCATGGGGGTTAGTGGCATCATGTCACGCCTATTAACAAAACCTTCCAAGGATTCTTGGTGGCGACTTGCCTTTATTGCTGGATTAGTGTTAGGCGGATTTCTTTATCAAATGAAAAATCCTCTTCAAGTGAATATTGATGCCTCGCTTGGGGTTTTGGTTGTAGCTGGTCTTTTGGTTGGTTTTGGTACGGTGATGGGTAATGGGTGCACTAGTGGTCATGGTATTTGTGGGATTGCCAGGCTTTCTAAGCGTTCCATTGCCGCGACCATTGTTTTTATGCTGGCAGGGATTATAACCGTGTGGCTTAAATCAAAGGTGGGGATGTAATATGCCTATCCTAATTGCCTTTATTAGTGGTTTGGTGATGTCCTTTGGCTTAATTATTTCAGGGATGATTTATCCCTCTAAGGTGTTGGGATTTCTGGATATCTTTGGTTCTTTTGACCTAAGTCTAGGCTTTGTGATGGCAGGCGCCTTATTGGTAACAGGCATTGGATACCGCTTGTCGTCCTTACGCGCAAAACCTGTATGTAATGATTGTTTTAATTTACCTACGAATACCAAGATTGATGC
>CAYNTZ010000139.1:0-5177 GCA_964400365.1 uncultured Planctomycetales bacterium
AATTTTCTTTCATTCATATCCTATTGAAAATACGGAGGTTGTGCAATGGCAGATTGGATTGGTATTGAGCGTCGCGCACGTAGATGTTATGGTTTTGACGAAGTCGCCTTAGTTCCCGGCAATCAGACAGTTAATCCCAATGAAGTTGATACCAGTTGGAAGATCGGCAAGCTGAAGTTCGATATTCCGATTATTGCGGCCTCTATGGATGGCGTGGTGGATGTGAAGTTTGCCATTGCCATGGGTAAATTAGGCGGCATTGCAGTATTAAACCTCGATGGTATCCAAACCCGTTATGATGACCCTACCGATATTTTAAATCAAATCTCTTCTGCTTCTCCTGAGGAGGCTACCAAATTAGTACAAAGCCTTTATGATGCCAAGAAATTTCCCATTAAAGAGAAATTAATTGCCAAGCGTGTCGCTGAAATCAAGAAGTCCAAGGTGCCGGCGGTTGTTAGCTGTATCCCTCAAAATGCGGCGCGTTTTGCCAAGATTGCGGCTGAGGCTGGGGCAGATATGTTTATTGTGCAGTCAACCGTGGCGACGGTGCGCCATATCGCCACTGAATATGAAGTCTTGGATGTAGAAAAGTTTTGCAAGAATTCAAAGATCCCCATCATCATGGGTAATGTGGTGACCTATGATATGTGCTTGGAGTTAATGGAAGCGGGGGTTGATGGTGTTTTAGTTGGTATTGGGCCAGGTGCGGCCTGTACGTCGCGTGGTGTTTTGGGTATTGGTGTTCCGCAGATTACAGCGACGGTAGATTGTGCGGCCGCGCGTGACTATTTCTTTAAACGTAAGGGCAAAAAGGTGTCAATTATCACCGATGGCGGGATGCGCATCGGTGGGGAAATTTGCAAGGCCTTTGCAGCCGGTTCTGATGCGGTGATGGTGGGGTCTGCTTTTGCTAAGGCTGAAGAAGCTCCTGGTCACGGGTATCATTGGGGGATGGCTACGCCGCACGCGAATTTGCCGCGCGGCACCCGTATTCGGGTTGGCACCAGCGGTACCTTGAAAGAAATTTTAATGGGGCCGGCCAAGGTGGATGATGGTTCTCAAAATTTAGTGGGTGCGTTAAAAACATCCATGGGTTCTTTAGGGGCGCGTAATATCAAGGAAATGCAAGAAGTTGAAATTATCTTGGCGCCCTCGATTCAAACTGAAGGTAAGGTTTTCCAGATCGGTCAAAAGATCGGGATGGGCAAATAAGGTAATTGAACAACTAGAGGTGTCATCATGGCTAAAAAAGCCGTTAAGAAGGTAGCAGCTAAAAAAACAGTGAAGAAGGCTCCTCTTTCTTCGATGAAAAAGCCTTTTAAGAAGAAATCTGTGCATGGGTTAATGAAGCCGATTAAGTTACGTTCGGCCGCGAAGATTGTGCCTATGGAAGTACGTAAGCAGCGCAACCGTGACATTATACTGATCCTTGATTTCGGTTCCCAGTACACCCAATTGATTGCCCGTCGGGTGCGTGAGAGCAAGGTATTTAGCCAAATTGTTCCCTACAATATATCGGTTGAAAAGATCAAGGAAATCTACCCTAAGGGGATTATCCTTTCCGGTGGTCCTTTAAGTGTTTATGAAAAGAACGCGCCCTTGCCAAACCCTGAAATCTTTAAGTTAGGGATTCCGATCCTAGGTGTTTGCTATGGGATGCAGGTGGTGACCCATATGTTGGGTGGTAAGGTGGGCAAGGCCAAGGACCGTGAATACGGCAAGGCTGAATTGTTTATTGACAGCAATAAGGATTTGTTTACTAATTTGTCGACGAATTTGACCTGCTGGATGAGCCATGGCGATGAGATTTTAACGCCGCCCCCAGGTTTTATCAAGATTGCTCATACGTTAAATGCCGCTAATGCCGCGATTGGTAACCGTGCCAAGAAGATATTTGGTGTGCAATTCCATCCAGAAGTAGTGCATACGCATCGCGGTTTACAAATTATCCAAAACTTTGCCTACACCATCTGCGGTTGTTTGCCGCGCTGGACCATGGATCGTTTTATCACCGCTTCTGTGAAGCAAATCCAAGAGCTGGTGGGTAAGAAGAAGGTGGTTTTAGGTTTAAGCGGCGGGGTTGATTCTGCCGTGGCAGCCGTGTTATTGCAGAAAGCCATAGGCCCGCGCCTGTATTGCATTTTTGTAGATAACGGTTTGTTGCGTCATAATGAATCGTCGTCCGTGGTGCGTACCTTTAAGGGTCATTTTAAGATGAATTTAACCGTGATTGAAGCGCAGAAGCGTTTTGTTGACCGGCTTAAAGGCATTGAAGATCCGGAAGAAAAGCGCAAGATTATTGGCGATGAATTTGTGCGGGTGTTTCAGGATGCGGCCAAGAAGATTAAAGGTGCAGAATTCCTAGGCCAAGGCACGCTTTATCCTGACGTGATTGAATCGGTGTCTGCGCATGGTGGGCCAACCGCAGTTATTAAGAGCCATCATAATGTGGGTGGTTTGCCTAAGGACATGAAGTTTAAATTAGTTGAGCCTTTACGTGAATTGTTTAAGGATGAGGTTCGCTTAATCGGAAAGAATTTACAAATGCCCGAAGGTGTCTTGAAGCGTCAGCCTTTTCCAGGCCCAGGTTTAGCCATCCGTGTGATTGGTGAAGTGACTCCTGAGCGTTTGGAGATTTTACGTGAAGCCGATGAGCGCGTCATGGATGAAATCAAGAAGGCGAATCTTTATAATGATATTTGGCAGGCCTTCGCGGTGTTATTGCCGATTAAGACGGTGGGTGTGATGGGTGATCAACGCACCTATGAGAATGTTATTGCCGTGCGTGCGGTGACATCTGTTGATGGCATGACCGCTGATTGGGCTCAGGTGCCTTATGAAGTGTTAGGCAAGATTTCCAACCGCATTATCAATGAAGTCAAGGGTGTCAACCGCGTGGTCTACGATATTTCATCCAAACCGCCGGCCACCATTGAGTGGGAATAAGGTTGATTATTAAATAAAAAAAACCGGGACACAATGACTTTTTAGTAGAATTTTAAAGAAAGTCATTGTGTCCCGGTTTTTTTTATTAGGTTTTGAGTGATTGAGATTTTTGTCTTCTGCTGGTAGAATAATCCGCAATGTCCGAATTTATTCATCTTCATGTTCATACACAATATTCCCTTCTAGACGGTGCTTGCCGGGTGGATGCCTTGGTTAAGAAGGCCTCCATCATGGGTATGCCAGCACTTGGCATGACCGATCATGGCAATATGTTTGGGGCGATTCATTTTTATCAGGCCTGCAAGAAGGCTAATATCAAGCCCATTATCGGTTGTGAAGCTTATATTACGCCGGGGAGCCGTTTTGAAAAAAGCGGGGACCAAAAAAGCATCTGCCATTTAACTTTGTTGGCGCATAATGCCCAAGGCTACGCGCATTTAATGAAGCTGGTTTCGGCCGCTAATATTGAAGGCTTTTATTATAAGCCTCGCATTGATAAGGAGATTCTATCCCGTTATTCTAAAGGATTAATAGGTACTTCGGGTTGTTTAAAGGGTGAGGTGTCGGGGCATTTGTTGCGGGGGAATTTTGATGAAGCTCTACGTACTGCTGATGAATACCGCCAGATCTTTGAGCAAGGTAATTATTATATTGAATTGATGGATCATGGCTTAATTGAGCAGAAAAAGGTAAATGAAGATTTGATGAAGATTGCGGATCGCCTGAAGCTGCCTGTTGTTGCTTCCAATGATGTGCATTACCTAGAGCAGGGCCAGGCCATGGCGCATGAAACCTTGTTGTGTATCCAGACGCAGGCCACGCTTAACGATGCCAATCACATGCGTTTTGGTAGTGACCAATTTTATTTTAAAGATGAAGAGGCGATGAAGAAGGCTTTTATGTATAAGCCGCAGGCCTTGGCAAATACCTTAGCCATCGC
Source organism: uncultured Planctomycetales bacterium (assembly GCA_964400365.1). Taxonomy (GTDB): domain Bacteria; phylum Omnitrophota; class Gorgyraeia; order Zapsychrales; family Fredricksoniimonadaceae; genus CAYNTZ01. Next base: position 3,890 of record CAYNTZ010000139.1, read on the forward strand.
CGAGAAGTGTGACTTGAAGTTGGATTTTGATCAATACCACCTGCCGCGTTATGAGGTGCCTGCCGGCTATACCCCTGAAACCTATCTGTATGAATTGTGTGAAATTGGATTAAAGAAACGCTATCCGGATGGGGACAATGAAGAATTACGCAAGCGCCTGACGCATGAATTAAAAACCATTGAGAGTATGGGCTTTGTCAGTTATTTCTTAGTGGTTTGGGATTTTATTAAATATGCGAAGTCCATCGGCATTCCTGTTGGTCCAGGCCGTGGTTCAGCGGCGGGAAGTTTGGTTAGCTATTTATTGAGCATTACTGATTTAGATCCTATTAAGTATGGCTTGCTTTTTGAGCGTTTCTTAAATCCTGGCCGTAAGAGCATGCCGGATATTGATATTGATTTTTGTTATGAGCGACGGGGGGAAGTGATTGAGTATGTGACTAAGAAGTATGGCTCAGATAATGTGGCTCAGATCATCACCTTTGGTTCTATGCAGGCCAAGGCGGCGGTGCGCGACGTGGGGCGGGCCATGGCCATGCCGTATATTGACGTCGATAAGATTGCCAAATTAATCCCTAATGATATTGGCATCAGTATTGAGCAGGCTCTAAATGTTGAGCCGCAACTGCGTCAATTAGTGGAGTTAGACGCAACGGCCAAGCAATTGATTGATACCGCACAAGTCTTAGAAGGCCTTAACCGTCATGCGTCCATTCACGCGGCTGGGGTGGTGATTTCTGATAAAGCCTTGACTGAATATGTCCCCCTGTTTAAGAGTTCCGACGGTCAGGTGACCACCGCCTATGACATGGATGGGATTTCCAAGATTGGTTTGCTTAAGATGGACTTTCTTGGGCTCCGTACCCTTACTGTTATCACGGATGCCTTAAAACTAATCAAGCAGCGCCGTGGCCTTGACCTTGATATTGATACGCTGCCCCTTGATGACAAGAAAGCCTATGCCATGTTGGGCAATGCCTTAGCCCTTGGTGTGTTCCAACTGGAAAGCGGGGGGATGCGTGATTTATTAAAGAAGATGAAGCCGGGTGAATTTGAAGATTTAATTGCTATCCTAGCCCTTTACCGCCCAGGTCCCATGGGGTCAGGGATGCTCGATGATTTTATCAAACGCAAGCGCAAGGAAAAGGCGGTTGAGTACCCGCATCCTAAGTTGGAAGAGGTGTTGAAGCCCACCTACGGGATTATTCTTTATCAAGAGCAGGTTATGCAGATCTCCTCGGTATTGGCTGGTTTTAACATGACTATGGCCGATGACCTGCGTAAGGCG
>CAYNTZ010000140.1:0-5085 GCA_964400365.1 uncultured Planctomycetales bacterium
GGCATATTCCGCGCCTTTAAGAAGCACTCCTGCCTTATTAGCATGCGTAGAATTACTATTCCATATCACATATATTTTCGCGAATTGTTGATTACCCAACATCGCCTGATCTATTGATTTAGCGCCCGCCTTAGTCAAAGGAATATCAACAGCAATAATATGCCCTTTACCATTCCCAATGTTCTTAAACGATACTTTAATTGGATTACTATTCCATCTTACTCCCATCCTAAAATTATAAAACATACTAGACACCCCTAGCCTTAAGTCTCCCCCTTTTTTCCTGGCACTGATGGGAGCTTCCTCTGTATACCAAGGCAAATAGCGAAAAACTTCATTTCTAAAATAAAACCACTTGGGAGAAATTAAACCAGCTTTAAATTGTTTTGGGAAATCTTGTTTGCCTGGGCCCCATAATTCCAATCTAAGCCCCTGCTTTAACAAAGGCGATTTATAAATTCGATAATACAACATTTGGTTATCTCCAAATTTTCTATAATACTCGTGCTGTGAAAGATTCTCTATTAAGTTGCTTAATCCATGATTAATAAAACCTTCCCGAAACTCAGGAATATTCCAATCCCATCTTAATCCATGATCAGAAGCATATTCTTTTAACGAACGAATAATCATTCCATCTATTTCAAGACTTGAGAATGAAATCTCGCTAAACAAGATCCCATCATTTAATTGAGGCTTAGGCGGTTGGCCTACAGGTTTAGCCACAGACGCAGGGTCGACAGTTTGCGCGGAGGAAATTCTTAATGCTTCTCTTACCAACAAAACATCCGCGTTCCAACTAGTTGAGGTCGCCTCCAAACTAGTTACTAATCTGCTTAAATGAGGGTCTTTTAATTTGCCAAGTGCTTCTACCAACGCCTGTCGGCTTACACCCTTAACCAGAAAACTATTTAGTATTGCCACTAGTCGGCTATATTTCATTCTCTCATCCGCAACATCTTCTAAATCAATCTTAACCCCTGTCTCAGCATCAAGCATAAATACAAATCGTGTCGCAGCTTTCTGATTTAGAATATCTGCAAACCTCATTGATTCACCTATATAAATTGGAATTCTACTATCACGACTCTTAATAACAAAATCCACAAATCGTCGCTGCACATCTTCTTCACCAGAAACCTTGATAAACGCCTTTCCCACATTATGAAAGACTGGCGCCCGCTCAATAACACCCGCCACCACCATCTGCCCATAACGCTCTGGAAGCGTGCGCCCTGCCTGCTGGAGTATTTGATCAACAGGCCGACCAAATACCCCCCCTCGCACATCAATATCTTGGTTACCACCTGCCTCTATATCAAGAGCTATCGGCCTTGCCACTAACAGCTGATACAAAGCGCCCCCTACGTAGAAAGGATCCAAATTAGGCTCTTCTTTAAACATCTTATTTATGGCATCTACTAAGAACTTGCGCGTAAAATCATCCCAGCCCTTACTGGTACTCAGGGTTATATTATGTCTATCGTAACCTTTAATACTTAATTCCGTAGACGTATTTGAATCAAGAGACGCTGGCTGATTAGCCACAGCCGCAGGATCGGCGCTTTGCAAAGCTTGACGCGGTGATATCTTTCTTTGCATTACATCGTTTAACTGAGCATCAATACTAACAAATTCCTTATAGGTTAAGATCTTTGCTTTCTCCTCTTGCGCAATCTCATCTGTAATAAACCCTAATCGTACCGCTTCATCTAAACCATGCCCTAAGAACTCTCTCGAACCTTCTTCAGGAACAAGATACATCATATGATCTTTTCGCTTTGAAGTACGATTCTTACTTAAATGAGAAAATGAATCAAAATATGAAGTCATTAAGAAATCATCTGGCAGAATAACATAATAAGGCCCATAAAAAGCCGCATTTGTTGCCCAACCAAAACTTGCGCTCAAATATCCTGTATCTCCTTTGCGACCCTGCCCTTCAATCATCATAGATAATAACGCTGATTCTAAACTTACCGGATGATCTGCCCTCAATGAAGGAAGATTCGGTTCCGCAGCTAGAATAGACCCTAACGTGCCGTGCGCTTTAAGCCGATGCTTATGCGCTACTGACAAAACAGCGTCCCAACTCTTCCGATTTTCTTTTTCCCATAGCCAAGGCTGCTCTAACATATAGTCTTGATAAAAATGCGGCAATAAATTTTTCTTTTCTAACAGGGCATCATACACTTCCATGACAGGCGAATAATCTAAAGACATTCCTATGGACCATAAATCTGTTAAATATTGATTTGAATATCCGTGTGGTTCTAACTCCTTAGCTAATTTTTCAACTTCCTCATATTCTAACGCACCAAGACTAGCCTCAATTCTCCAAGGATTTGGTATGTATTGACTCTTTAATTTTATTAATTCTTGCTTTAATTTTTCTCTATCCCAAAGCCCTCCGGTTTTCTGCCAAGGGACTATTGATGCCATAGCTGAATTAGCTACAGGGTTTGCGGTTTGCGCAGGCGATTCAATATCACCAGTCCCCTTATTTCTACTTATCTTTCTCTCAAATTCGCTTATCATCTCTCTACTTATCATCGCCTGATTTAATGTTTTAATTTCTGACCGTACTCTTTTAACATATGCCCCTACTTTAAATCTGCTGTCACTATCTTTTCTCGTTAATACTTTCATCAGCCTATCCATTAAATCAAAATCCATCACATACACTCCCAACGAAACATGAACCCCTCCGTCCTTTAACATTCCCCTAATATTATGAGCAGCCCCCTGAACCTGACCTCTATCAAAATATCCATTTTCCTGATCAAAAACGTTAACATCAATCACTAAATCCATTTGACTAAAAATCCCCTCAGGAACATCTAAAATACTTATTGGATACCCAAAAAACCTAGTCTTAATCTCTGCGTGCTGTGCTAAATAAGACTCTAAATACTTATCTACCTCTAAGAAATTCTCCTTATAAGCGTCAATAATATGAACTTCTTGAATACTAGGAAAACGATTTAAAAGCGCTATAATCTGATCTGCATCAGAACCAGGCCCAATAAACACAATCTTAGCGCCATTTAAATCAGGACGCAGATCACTACCGCCTTCTACTGCCTTTGAAATAACCTCACTTAATTTATTATGAATGAATCGTTCATAATCCTCAAACATGACTGGATCAAACTTAGCAACCTTGGGCGAAACCCCGGGAGATTTTGCTTCTCCATCTCCAAGGCCCGCTTCTTCACCCGCGTTACCGCTAGCTTCAATATTTATAATATTAACTACCTTCGTAGCTAAAGAACCCAAACTATCACCACCAGTATTTGCCTCCTCTCCGCTGTTAGACATCTCTCGCAAAATACGTTTAAAAGCATCTGACTCTATAAATTTCCTAGCACCACGAACAGCATCCGGCACATCTTTCGCCCTATCTGCTGATTTACTCACAGCCGCAGGGTCAGCAAAAAACTTCATTTTATCTACATCTTTCACTGTATATAATGGCCTAGCACGCTCAAACTGATCCTTAATAAAGCGTATCGCATTTCCTTTACTGCCTGATCGCTTAAAATAATCGTTCCTTTGCATACCAATTAAATAATCATACATTTCCTTTTCCGCTTGATCATCTCCCCTCATTTGCGCCAAATGAATAAGTCTTTTTATTTTTCTTGCATAACCCCTTAACGGATTTCGAGCAATACTATCATCCCAATTGATCTTATTTTGATCTTCTACTTTAAACTCTTTTCTATAAAGTTCCAAATAAAGCAGTAAATAACGCCGTTGCGCATCCTTATCAAGCTCTTGCTTTAAAGAATCGTTATTGCCATATAGCGGAATATGGGGAAAGAACCGTTGCTTCTGAAAATCATCACCTTCCCTCAAATCTTTATATCTATATAATGAAATATTTACAAAATTATCACCTGGCAAATCACCAAAGGTCATACACCAAGCTAGCACCTCCAACACATTCTCCTCACTAAAATCGTTGCTTGTATAATGCAAATGATCGTAAGGAAGAAACTTATGATAATTATTCTTAAAATATTCTTTAATCCATGCCTCACTAAACCATGACTCCGGAATATAAGCCCATATATCAAAATCGCCCACCAAATCCCAATTAATCTCTTTTGTTTGAGGGTCTCGCAAATAAACTGAAGATCCAAGCACTTGAAACATTATCTTGCTTGGATCCAAGAAATTAGGATCTTCCCTTAACTTACGCTGATAATCAGGATTCAGCTTTAAATCAGCATCAATGATATTTCTAAAATGTTGCCATTTCTCATTTATTACCTTCAACGCCAATTCTTTAGCATCCAAAGGAAGATTTCCTGTCTTATGCCTTTGAGGAGGAACAGCAACAGACCGAGCATTAATACGGCTTAATTGAAAATAACTATCCAATAACCCTTGAATTTTCCTTTTGCGTTCTTTTGTATAGAAATACCTCTCAAATAAACCCCAAAGATCCAACATCGTAAGCTGAGCAGGAGATGACACGCCTATCGCTGTATTTACCAATTTAGCCACAGCCGCAGGGTCGGCTGAGTCTGCGGTTTGCGTGGAAGAGCGACCATCCTTATTCAACGCTGCAATAACAGAAGGCAATAAAAATCTAAAATCCTGCTTTGGCAGTTGATAATTTGGATTAACTTCAATATTTAATGTCGTTCCATCTATTCTTTTTATTAACACACGTTCATATTTAAATCCAAAATAAGCCCACAGTATAAACGACCCTTGAGTAACTCCAGGATCAATATAAATTGCTTCATAACCGTTATCATCCATATACTTCTTAAGACCCTTGAACCCCACTTGCCAATTGTAATAAAGCTGTTCAAGGCTTCGCTCTGAATAAAAAGACGATTTCTCATGATTATAAATTCTCTTTCCAAATTGTTGATGGATCAAAGCATACGGATCACCTAAAGCTATTGATCCTTCGTCATTAGGGTTAATGATGCCTGAATGTTCAACCATTCCCAATTGCTCTTCTTTTTTCCTTCTTTTATACGCAATATATTCAAGAATCCTTAATGTTACAGGATTCGACAACATCAACTCCTCTTGGTGATTGATTGAAAAATAATAAGGATT
>CAYNTZ010000141.1:0-5018 GCA_964400365.1 uncultured Planctomycetales bacterium
GGCCGTCTGACAGCGCGGGCACCAGTTAATGATGTATTCACCCCGGTAAATCAAACCCTTCTCATACAAACGCACAAAGGTTTCCTTCACCGCTTCGCTATAGGCATCATCCATGGTAAAACGCGTGCGCGGCCAATCACAGGAGGAACCTAATTTCTCCAACTGGCGGATAATGGTGTCACCATATTCCTGCTTCCATTCCCATAAACGACGGACAAATAATTCACGCCCTAAATCATGACGATTCTTACCCTCCTTAGCCAATTGCTTCTCGACGACATTTTGAGTAGCAATCCCCGCATGATCTGTGCCCGGCATCCATAAGGCCTCAAACCCATTCATGCGTTTATAGCGAATTAAAATATCCTGTAAGGTATTATTCAATGCATGGCCCATGTGCAAAATACCCGTCACATTGGGCGGCGGAATCACAATGGTAAATGGTTTCTTACCCTGTTGAGGGGTAGCATGAAAGACATTCTTATCCTTCCAAAGCTTCAACCACTTATCTTCCGTTTCCTGCGGATTATATTTTGATGGCAGTTCCATTATTTCTTTTCTTTAAGCAATTTATATTCAATTGAATCAACCAGGGCTTCCCAACTAGCCTCAATAACGTTTTCGTGAACACCCACCGTAGTCCAAGAATCATGCTGGTCTTGGGATTCGATTAAAACCCGCACCTTAGCTCCCGTACCTGCCTTGGTGTCTAAAACCCGCACCTTATAATCAGACAAATGCATATCCTTTAAAGTAGGATAAAAACGACCTAAAGCCGTACGCAAGGCCCGGTCCAACACTTCCACCGGCCCATGCCCTTCGCAGGTGGCCATTTCATCGTTGCCATTGACCTTCAGGCGCACGGTGGCACCAGCAGCAACAGTATTATCAATCTTGCGTTCGGTGAACACCTTAAAACCATCTAAATGAAAAAATGGCTGATACAGTTTTAAACGACGCTTCATGAATAATTCAAAAGAAGCATCCGCCCCTTCAAATTGATAGCCTTGATATTCCTTCTCCTGAAGCTCCTGCATAATGGCCTTGGCTTCCGGTGAATTCTTATCAAGCTCAATATTCATCTTCTGGGCTTTCAAAACAATAGGCATCTTGCCGGCTAACTCAGAAGTCAATAAGCGACGGTGATTGCCCACTAATTCCGGATGAATATGCTCATAGGCCAACGGATTCTTTAACATGGCATCGATATGCACTCCACCCTTATGGGCAAAGGCTGAATGGCCAATAAAGGGGTGATTATTCTGGAGATTATAATTACTGATCTCAGCAATGTAATAGGCTGAATCCATCAACTGCTTAATGCTTTTTTCGTCGATAGACTTCTTCTTCATCTTGGTGTGCAAGATAGCCATGATGGTACACAGGTCAGCATTACCACAGCGCTCGCCTAAGCCGTTAAAGGTACCTTGCACCTGGATAGCCCCAACGTTGATCGCAGCCAAGGAATTAGCCACAGCCAAATCCTGATCATTATGTGTATGGATACCTAAAGGCTTGCGGATTTTACGCTTCACTTCTTTAACGATCTTTGTTACTTCCTCTGGCAACGTTCCACCATTAGTATCACAAAGGATAATACAATCAGCCCCACCCGCTTGCGCGGCTAAGATGGTCTTTAACGCATAGCGCGGATTCTTCTTAAAACCATCAAAGAAATGCTCAGCATCATAAAAGACTTCGCGTTTTGCCTTCTTTAGAAAAGCCACAGAATCCTGGATCATCTTTAAATTTTCTTCCAAGGTTGTCTTAATCACATCGGTGACATGCAAATCCCAGCTTTTACCAAAAATGGTGACCGTCGGTGTGGCTGAGGCAATTAGTTCATTTAAATTCGTATCATCTTCAGGCTTGATGTTAGCCCGGCGGGTGGAACCAAAGGCTGCCAATTTCGCATGCTTTAACTGCTTGGTCTTCATCACTTCAAAAAACTCTTTATCCTTAGGGTTAGAGCCCGGCCATCCACCCTCGATGTAATGGATACCTAATTCATCTAACTTTTGGGTGATCTTAACCTTATCGCTGACCGTATAGGACACGCCCTCGGTTTGTGAACCGTCACGCAGTGTCGTATCGTATATGATAATCTTTGACATATTTAAACCCTCTAGTGGGGATTGGCAATGTTCTTGAAGGATGAAATTATCCTTTAGATTTGCTCCAATTTAAACGCTTTGTGAATCGCCTTAACTGCCTTATCCGCTAAGTCTTGCTGAATAATACAAGACACGCTAATCTCTGAAGTAGAAATCATTTCGATATTAATATGATTATCGGCTAACACCTTAAACATCTTTGCCGCAATCCCGCTATGGGAACGCATCCCGGAACCAACCATGGACACGCGGGCAATATTGCGATCTTCCATAATTTCCCCAGCACCGATTTTATTACCAATCGCCGTGGTGGCCTTAATCGCCTTGGTTAAATCGCTCTTAGGCACGGTGAAGGAAATATCGGACAGTTTATCGTGCGGCACATTTTGCACAATGGTGTCAACATTCACACCTTGCCTGGAAATCTCTTCAAAAATCTTAGCGGCAATGCCTGGTTTATCCGGCACGGAACAAATGGTAATCTTGGCTTCATTTTTATTGCACGTGACACCACGCACGGCGATTTCTTCCATTTTTTCAGTCTCTTTAATAATCATAGTTCCTTCCTCCTTTGAAAAGCTTGAACGCACATGTAAGGGAATATTAAAACGTTTAGCCACCTCAATCGAACGCGCCTGCATGATCTGCGCGCCTAAGGAGGCCATTTCCAACATCTCATCAAATGTAATCGCTTTAATCTTCTTAGCTTCTTTAACAATACGCGGATCTGTCGTGTAAATACCATCCACGTCGGTATAAATTTCACAGACCTTGGCTTTTAGCGCCTTAGCTAATGCCACTGCGGTTAAATCCGAACCGCCTCGACCTAAGGTGGTGATATCATCCTCGGACGTGACCCCTTGATAGCCAGCCACAATAACAATCTGGTTCTTCTTAAAAGCTTTTTGAATACGCTTACCATCAATGGTCATGATACGCGCCTTGGTGTGCGTCTTATCGGTCTTGATCCCGACTTGACGACCAGTAAAGGAAATCGCTTCATGCCCTAATTCCTTAATCGCAATGGCCAACAAGGCACAGGAAATCTGCTCACCTGTAGACAAAAGCATATCCATTTCACGGTCTGGTGGATTAGTGCTTAATTGAAAGGCTAAGCCTTCTAATTCATCCGTGGTATCGCCTAAGGCGGAGACCACCACCGCAATGTCGGTGTGCTTATTTTTATAAGCCACCACCCGGTTGGCGACATTCTTGATACGATCGATATTCGCCACCGATGAGCCGCCAAATTTCTGGACAACAATTTCTTTTTCCATCGCTAATCTCTCCCAAAAAACCTGCTTATCATTGCTTCACCACTATTAAACCTTAACCCTAATCCTGCTGCCACTGCCTCACTATAATTTGCTGCCTTATTCGATTCAATGCCTTGGCCATAGATAATAAACGGCACCGGCGCATTGGTGTGTGTACGCAAGGACACCGGGGTTGGATGATCCGGCGACACCAAAATCCGCACATCGGCTGAGCCTTTAAAATGATTCAACACCGTACCGACAACATCCTTATCAAAACGCTCAATACAGGAAACCTTGGCCTCAAAGTCCCCATTATGCCCAGCCTCATCGGGGGCTTCCACGTGGACATAAACAAAGTCATGTTTCTTCAACGATTCAATCGCGTACTGCGCCTTGCCTAAATAATTCGTATCGTAATAACCATTCGCACCTGGCACATCAATCACATTCAATCCCGCCAGGCGACCAATTCCATTCACTAAATCAACAGCCGAAATCACCGACCCTGACATCCCATAACGGTCCTTAAACAAAGGCAATTGCGGCTTACACCCCTGCCCCCACAACCAAATCATATTGCCAGGATTTTCCCCCACATCCAAGCGCATTTGGTTAATTTCATGGGCACTTAAAATATCTTTAGACTTTTCCATCAGGCGCAACAAAATCTCGCTTTGCGATCCCGAAGGCAAATACGGCTGCAGGGGCTGATTTAAAATATCATGCGGCGGCGTTGTCTTAATGGAACGCATCTTGTCCACATGCAAGGTTTTCAACACCATCAAATGGCGGTAACTTTTTCCCGGATAGAACTTAATATCCGGCCAATCAATGGCGCGCTCTAAGAAATTAATTAACGGCGCTGATTCTTCCGAGGTAATATGGCCGGCGCTATAATCCGCCATCATGCCATTGGTAGCTGTAATTAAATTACAACGGAAAGCCACCTCATCATCTTCCAGTTTTATGCCCATACTGGCCGCTTCCAACGGGGCACGGCCCGAGAAATTTTTACGCGGGTCATAACCTAAAAGGGCTAAATTACCAACATCAGAACCCGGCGACATCCCATCCGGAATGGTTTGCACCAACCCTGAAAGACCATGACCCGCCATATAATCCATATTAGGTGTATTGGCCGCTTGCAAGGGTGTGCGGTTATCTAATTGGGCGACCGGCAAATCTGCCATGCCGTCAGGAACTAAAATAATGTATTTCATCGCAATAATTTTACTAAATATTTGGCTAAAATTTCTTTCCGTGAAGCCTTGGTTAAAATATCACCATCGGCATTTACAATATACCCTTGATAGCCTTTATTAATCGTATTGGCCACCACCACGTCACACCCAGACTCAACAAAAAGACTTCTAGTTTCATAAAACAGATTAGCTGGCGTTAATTTAGATTCTAATTTAAAACCAACCAAGAAAGTTAACGGTGCCAGCTTCTTTATTGATTGAATTAATTTAGACACCGGAACTAAGTGCAAATTTAACGCGCGCCTGGAATCTATTTTTGTTGATGATACCTTGGCTACTTTAAAATCTGACACGGCCGCGGCGTGAACAATCATATCGTATTTATTCTTGGCTTCTTGCTTTAACAACTTGGCTAACTCATCAAAGAAGCGGTACTTAAATAC
>CAYNTZ010000142.1:0-4984 GCA_964400365.1 uncultured Planctomycetales bacterium
TGACCAATGACCCTAAGACCAATCAAAATGCCCTGATGCTGCGCGATTATGGCCGTCAAGGACGCTACGAACATAAAATTAAGGGAACCAATTCCCGTCTGGATACGATTCAAGCCGTGGTGTTAAATGCGAAATTAAAACACCTTGATGAATGGAATTTAATGCGCGCGAAAGCGGCCGGCTATTACAACGAATTATTAGCCAAGGTGCCGGGTGTGACAACGCCCAAATTGCGTGAGGACCGTACTCACGTGTATCAAACCTATGCCATCCGCGTGGCTAATCGTGATTCAGTCATGGAAAAAATGAAGGCCAAGGGTGTTAGCGTCTTGATCCATTACCCGATTCCGTTGCATTTACAGGAAGCGTATAGCGAATTAGGACATAAGAAGGGTGATTTTCCTGTCGCTGAAAAGCTAGCTAACGATGTGTTGAGTTTGCCCATGTTCCCGCATATTACCAAGGAACAAATTGAAACCGTGGTGGCGGCATTGAAAGAATCTTTATAAGGGAGTAGCTATGCAAAAAGTACCTGTATCCGTTGTCATTATCACCAAGAACGAAGAACGCAATATGCATGACTGCTTAAAGAGTGTCGTGGATTGGGCGGATGAGATTGTGATTGTGGATGATGAAAGTTCTGATAAGACGGTGGAGATTTCAAAAAGCTATGGCGCCAAAATTTATCATCGCAAGATGGATAATGAAGGGATTCACCGCAACTGGGCGTACGCACAGGCGAAGAATGAATGGGTGCTAAGCCTTGATGCGGATGAGATTGTTTCCCCCGAATTGCGCGATGAAATTATAGCCACCATTCCCACGACCAAATTCCATGCCTTTGACATGCCCCTAAAAAATTATATCGGCAAGTATTGGGTGCAGCATTCCGGTTGGTATCCAGCGGGAAAATTACGTATGTTCATGAAAAGCCGTTTCAAATATGAGGAAGTGGCGGTTCATCCTCGGGTTTACCTTCAAGGGGACACCGGGCATTTCACCAAGGACATTGTGCATAAAGGTTATCCGGATTTTGAACATTTTTTACAAAGCTTAAATCGCCAGACCACACTTGAGGCAGAGAAGTGGATTATGACTAATCGTAAGATGACCGGTGGTTTAATGCTTTGGCGTGCTGTTGACCGTTTTTTCCGTTCCTATATTGGTAAGCAAGGCTATAAGGATGGCTTCATTGGCCTCATGATTGCCTTTTACGCCATGCTGTATCAAATCATGTCCTACGCTAAATATTGGGAACGTGTTAAAGGCGTGCGCGAATGAAGATTGCATTCTTAGACCGCGATGGGGTGTTAAATGAATATCCCGGCGACGGTGATTATGTAAAGACAGTCAAGGAAATGCGTTTATTGCCCGGCGCCCTGGATGCGGTGAAACGATTAAAGGATGCGGGTTTTAAGGTATTTATTATTTCTAATCAAGCCTGTGTGGGGCGTGGTATTATAACCCAGGCAGACCTAGATGAAATCACTGAGAAGCTATTAAAGGCGGCGCGGGTTAAGGAAATCAAATTTGACGGGATTTATTATTGCACCCATGCGCCTGATGCCAAATGCGATTGCCGCAAACCCGGGATTGCCAACATTAAAAAAGTTTTGGGTAGGCTTGGCACTAAAATAGAGTTTGTCACCCAAGGCTACTTTGTCGGCGATACAGACAAAGATATCGAGACCGGGCATAAGGCGGGACTGAAGACTATCTTGGTCCAAACTGGGCGGGACAGTGGTAAGGATATAAAGAATTGGGCTTATAGGCCCCATCAGGTCGTTCGTGACTTAAACCAGGCTGTGGATATTATCCTCTCATGAAAATTCTAGTCATCCATGCAACAGCCGGTGCTGGCCATAAAAAAGCTGCGGAAGCTATTTATAATGGCTTAAAGGCCCAAGGCATTCATGATGCGCGTTTAGTTGATGCGCTTGATTACACCAATCCCTTGTTTAAGCTGACCTATCCTGCCACCTATATGCTTTTGATTACCAAGCTTTCTTTTTTGTGGGGTTTTATGTTTGCCTTGTTGGATATACCAGCACTGCAACCACTGGTGCGTTTTTCCCGTCGGATATATAATGGGTTAAATGCCGGCCTCTTGCAAGAATTCCTTAAAAAAGAAGAGTTTGATTATATTATTACCACGCAGTTCTTATCCGCGGAGTTAAGCGCGTATTTAAAACGCACAGGCCAAATTAAATCAAAGATTATCTGTGTGGTGACAGATTTTGACGTGCATCGCATTTGGGTGAATAAGGGGATTGATTATTATACGGGGGCCTGTGATTACACCCGTAACAAATTAATTGCCTTAGGTGTGCCTCCAGATAGAGTCTTTGTGACAGGTATTCCCACTGATGCAACATTTGCGAAAGCGGTTGATGTTCCAGCCTTGAAGAAGAAGTTGGCGCTCAAGGAAGGTTTATTTACGGTCTTGATTGCAACCGGTTCTTTTGGGATGGGGCCGATTGAGGAAATTATCAGCGGGTTGAAGGGTTTTCAGCTTATTGTCGTGTGCGGGCACAATAAGGCCTTGCATGACCGCTTAAAGGCATTAGCTACAGGCAACACGCACATCTTGGGATTGGTTAATAATATGGATGAGCTTATGTCCGTCGCTGATGTGATGGTAACCAAAGCTGGCGGGCTGTCCATTGCTGAAGCTTTGGTGAAAAAGTTGCCGATGATTTTCTTTAGTGCCATTCCTGGGCAGGAGACGAATAATATTATGGTGTTGAAAAGCTTTGGCGCCTGCACGGACCAAATGGATGTGAACGGCATTGTAGCCTACATTGATGATTTAAGCTCATCCCCTGCAAAATTAGCTGATCTGCGTTCTAAATTTACGGTATTATCCAAGCCATCAGCCGTTACGGATATCATTGCTTTAATTCAATGAACCAACCTAACAGCCCTGTCATCGCGCATATTGCCTTAGACCTGCCTGTTGAGGGTCATTTTGATTATATAATCCCTGATGGTTTGCAAGGCCACATCGAGGTGGGCATGAGGGTGATGGTGCCCTTTGGGTCCCGTCAGGCCTGCGGCTATGTTGTGGGATTGGCCCAGCAGAGCAAGATTGCGAAATTAAAATCAATTAATTCCCGTTGTGAGCCTACTCCAAGTATTTCAGCGCGCATGATGGATTTAGCGCGGGATTTTGCGCGTCATTATGGGGCATCCTTAGGCGAAGCCTTAAGTGCCATGCTGCCCCTGTTATTGCGTCAGGGCCGCAGTGGCGCGTTGCGGGCAAGGCCAGCGTTGCCTGTCCGTGGGCAACCAAGTTCAATTCCGGCATTATTATTATCTGCGTCGGGAGATTATATGGTGGCGTTACGCCCCTTGATTCAAAAGGCCTTGGCCTCCAAGGGTTCTGTGCTTTTTTTAGTTCCGGATGGCGCCTACGTAAAACAATATAAAGCATTGTTGGAACCGCATTTTAATTCAACGCCTATGCTGATTGATGATAGCCAGACCCAGGTGGGGCAGTTAAATCATTGGTTAAAGGTTAGGGGTGCGGCCAACAGCATTGTGATTGGGACGCGCTCGGCGGTGTTTGCGCCGCTTAATGATCTTGGCCTAGTGGTGATGATTGATGAGGATAATGCCTCCTTCAAGCAAGAGCAAAGTCCCTTGTATGAAACCCGTGATGTGCTGCTGATGCGCGCTCGGCTTGAAGCGTTCAATATTGTTTTTTGCTCGGCAACCCCGTCGGTTGATCTCTGGCAGATGGTCAAGGAAGGCAAGGTTAAACGCCAGGATATTACAGGGGTGGCTATGCCGCTGCCAGTGGCTGTTGATTTAAATGATTATAAATTTATCCCCGGCCTTTTGTCCGTACCTTTGCGTAATGGCATTGAAGCCACACTAAAACAAAAGGGTAAGGCTATTTTAATATTAAATCGACGAGGTTCCTACGCGGTCAGCCGCTGCCAGGATTGTGGTAAGACCTTGACCTGTGCGCATTGCGACAGTGCTTTGATTTTTTCTAAGCTGAAGAATCAGTTTTTATGCAATCACTGCACCTTTGCGCTGCCTGGCAACGCGCCTTGTGCGCATTGCCACAAGGTTAATTGGAAATTCGTGCGCATGGGCATTGAGCAATTGCAGGGGGAGTTGACTAAATATTTTCCGACGGCGCGTATTGCTTCCTTTGACGGTGAAGATAGCCAGGAGCCTAAGGCTGCAGACATCTTGATTGCCACCCAGGCTATCTTGCGTTTTAAGGGGAAATTAAAAGCCCAACTGGTGGGGATGATTGATTTTAATGCGGAGATTAATCGCTTGGATGCTAATTCATCGTTTAAGGCCTTTAGTTTGGCGCGTCAGTTAAATGCCATGGCTACCAGTCACCTATTTGTGCAAACGCGCAACAATGAGCATTACGTGATAAAGTCGTTAATTCGCCAGGACCTTGAGTTGTACTATGAAGAAGAGTTGGCCTTACGCAAGGAATTGGGTTTTGCGCCTTTTAAGCATTGGGTGCGCTTGATGCTGCGTTCCAAGAATGAAAAAATTGCCCAAGAGATGGCTCAAGCTGTATATAATGAATTAATCACGGGCGCTGGCAAACAGTTTACGGTAATGAGCCCAGCACCGGATGCCGTATTTAAAAAGCGCGATCAATACCGGTATAATCTATCAGTGCAAGGCGAAGAAGTCGTCGCCACCATGGACCTAGTTAAAGCCGCACTAGCTAAGGTCAAACGCTACAGCCGAGTCATCGTAACTTTAAATGTGGATTAGAATTTTATGCGTATTATATTTTTCGGTAGTGATGATTTTGCGGCTACTAATTTGCTGGAGGTGTTAGCCAGTAAACATGATGTTGTTGCCTGTGTGACTGGGCCGGATAAGGCTCAGGGTCGGGGGATGAAGGTTGTTGTTTCTCCGATAAAGCAAATTGCCATCGAGCATGGTATTTCTTGTTTGCAGCCAGCGTCGCTTAAAGAGTCTGCCGTTGTCGAGGAGCTTA
>CAYNTZ010000143.1:0-4904 GCA_964400365.1 uncultured Planctomycetales bacterium
GTGGTAATTAGCATCTTTTGTATGCCATCTACAACATCAGTTGTTACCGTAAATAAGTTTGTTGTAGCGGAGACATTGTATGGATTTTGAAATGGATTCTTAGCATCCCAACTCTTTGGAAGGTAGTCCCCATTTTGTAAATCTACAATGTTATTAGGCCACGCAGAATTATCAATATAGTACGCTCTTGCCGCTTCTTGGATCGTAATTATGTCCAAAGCAGTTTTCTCACCTGCTTTATTAATAATTGAGCGTACATATACAGGAGCAAGTGCCCCTAGAATCATTGCCGTAATAACCATAGCCGCTATTACTTCTAGCAAACTAAAGCCTTTACATCGCGAGAGCTTTCCCACCCTTGGGTTTATTTTCATATAAAATTCTTCCTGTTCTAAAATTATCAATAGAACCCGTTATTTTGATTTCATCAAAAACCCCTATGTTTTTTAGTTCCATTAAGGGTCCCCAAAACATACTCTTGGTTACTCCTTTAGGCAGATTTGATGTAATTGTTACGGTTGAAGGGCCACAACTTATTACGTAACTTTGGTTAAAAGGATTAGAGATAACAGGCGCGTATATGTATCGGCCAAGCATATCAATAATCATTGGACATTTATTTTGTTCTTTTTTGTAAATCAAAGATGCTTGTAACAGTGAATTCATTTCTTTCATCGTAGTTTCCACCTTAGCACCTTCAATTTGTCCCATGATTCTTGGCACTAACGAAGCCATAATCAAGCCGATCAACACTAACACGGCTGTTATCTCTAATAGTGTGTTTCCTTTATTAGAAGGTGACTGTATATGTCTTTGTAGCCGCATTGTATGACTTAGCCTCTGCAATTTTTGCCACAGCTAGATCTAAACTGGCCTGAGCCGTTGTTGGAACGCTGGTTAATGTGACATCACATTGATTTGATGTACTTGCGTTCACGGCAATACTAAAGTCACCGCCATAAGGGTTACTTCCTGTTGGACTAAACCCAGCGGGTAACAACTTGTTTGTTTGCAATACTCCGACTGAAACGCCAGTACAGAGCCCCCCGTTATTTAACAAGTAAGAATTAGCGGCTGTCTTAAGAGCCATTAAACTTTTTAATAGGGATGTCACTCGGCCTGAGTCTGCCGTACTTTTTGTTGCCATTAATAATGAACCTATTAAGATTGCGCCAATAATAATTACTGCAATCATTTCAATTAATGAAAAACCCTTTTTGTTTTTTGATAAGCCGATCATTTTCATTATTTTCTCCTTTTATTTGTATATTCCTGTTGTCATTTGTCCAAGTGTGCCATATATCGGCACAAAGAATGTCGTTACTATTGTTCCCAGTACAGCAAATGCAATAGTAAGCAGTATTGGATTGATTAATCCAATACTCGTATTTATTGTTTCTCTTGATTTTGAATCGTAGTATTTGTAAATGTGGCTAAAATACTCAACATAATTCCCCTGCTCTTCCCCCTTTCTAATATTGTGTTGTATAAATGATGGGAAAAAACTATCGTTCTTAATTGATTCCCATAAGCAAGCTCCTCCCATTAAGCGTTTCTTGATATGCATAAATTTCTTTGAAATATATGATTCTTGTGATTTATGAATATTTGTAATTGAACTTATGATCGGCACCCCGCTCTTTTGGTAAACGTACAATGTTAGAAAATATGTCGCAAACCCTACTTCTTTTAACAAATTGCCCAAAACTGGAAGACTGTAGGCTCTTGAAAGAACTTCGTCTTTATTGTTTCTCCAAATAATTATAAAGATTATTGATACGACCACAGGGACAAGGAACATTACCCACCAGCTATCCTTCATAAACGAAGCATATGACATAAGCATCTTTGTAGACCACTTATTTGTGGCACTTTCTGGCAAAAGCGCTCCCAATTGGGGAACCAATTCCTTTGAAATTACGACCAAAGCAATTGTTAATGAAATTAAAACAAGAATCGGATAAATTAATGCCTTAACGATCTTATTTTTACTATCATTCAAATAGTTAAAATAGTTGGAAAGGATGGCCATTATTTCTGGCATTGTTCCGCTTTTTTCAGCCGCATCAAGCGTTGAATTAACAATATCAGGAAAAATCTTAGTCTTTTCAAATGAGGCCTTTAACGTTGCCCCTTCTTTAATGGATTTAGCGATACTTCTTAAGGAGTCTCTTAATAATTCGTTGTTTGTAGTTTCAGACAACGTCCTGATGGTTTCATAAATTGATAATCCAATTCCCAGCATTCTTGAGAAATCAATAAAAAAAGTGCTTAAAGTTGCATATGACAATTTTCTTCCACGCAAAATTTCCTTAATATTTGTCTCGATGTCGATATTGGCAGAAACAACCATCAAGTGATTGTTAATCAGGTGTTCAATTACTTCTTCTCGACGTCCCTGCATCGAACCGGTAATTTCATTTCCAAACTTTGTTAATGCTAGATATTTCCAGTACATATTTACCCCAATATCCTTATGGCTTCTTCCATACTTGTTGAACCTTCTTCTACAAGAGAAACGATGTTATTGTGGATTGTCTTATGATTTTGATTCTTCTTTAACAAGACCTTTATGTCTTCTATCCTATTTGCGGCCACTAAAGCCCTAATTTCATCATCCAAAACAAGTACTTCAGCCACAACCGTTCTACCGTAGTAACCGTTGACACACTGAGCGCACCCACAAGGGTAATAAATGATTTGGGACTCATTTTGTATGTATTTTGTTTCTAACAATGTTAGCTTCGCCTTATCTATGCGGAGAGCTTGTTTACAGTGATTACAAAGCTTTCTTACTAATCGTTGAGAAAGCACAGCAATTAAACTATTCGCAATGTTTGTTAAATCGATCCCCAAGTCTTGTAGACGTAAAATGGCACTAATTGCATCATTTGTGTGTAGTGTAGAAAAGATTTGATGCCCCGTTTGGGCAGCCCGTACTGCTTCTTGAGCAGTTTCTTTATCCCTGATTTCACCAATTAACATAATGTCCGGGTCATGTCGCAGATATGCCCTAATTGCTGATGAGAAGGTTATGTCTTGCTTGCCATTTACATGTACCTGTGTCATTAGTGAATGGGTCATTTCTACAGGGTCTTCAACTGTTACTATCTTCTTTTCTAACGATTTAATTTGATTCAAAATTGAGTAAAGTGTTGTGGATTTGCCGCAACCCGTAGGGCCAGTCACAAGAATGATTCCATGAGGAGCAGTAACCACATCATTTATTAAATTTCGATTGTGTTCGGAATAACCCAGTTCTCGTATATTAAACGAAGCTCGAGCTTTATCTAAAAGACGCAATACTATGGCTGGGCCATACATCGAAGGAATTTGTGAAAACCTGACATCAATTGATCGATTTGAATATTTATATTCAAATCGTCCATCATGAAATTTATGAAATTCACTGGGATTCGCATTACACTTTGACAGCAAAATATTTGAAACAGCGTTTATATATTCCTTCTTGATACAACATTTAAACACCAAAATACCGTCAATTCTAAACCGCACTTCCATTCCTATTTCAGTGGGTTCAATATGGATATCTGTTGATCTTTGAAGAATTGCTAAATTAAACACCTTATCTAGCCATATATTTAAATGATTCTCGCCTTGTCCTCCTATTAATTCGGAATACTCAAGATTTGTTTGTTTGCTTTCATGTTGAACCGCAAGTACTTCCAAAGCATTTCGTATTTCTGATTCTACTCCGATATAAAAAATGGTTTTGTCACTAACTTTAGAGCGGATTGTGTCGGTTATTTCTACATTATCAATTAGGCTTAGAACAAAAGCTGATCCAAGAAGCGTTTTTAACGGATAAATTTGATTTTCTAGAAAGAACTCTAGGCCAAAAGTCTCAATCTCTTCAAAGCTTGGTTCATATTTATCTGTGTATAAGGGGAGCCCTATTTGTTTACTTAGAACTTCAGCAATTGTTAAGTCATCAGTAAAATTGAAATGCCGAAGCAATGTCCCTAACTTTTCTTTAGAATTAATTCGTTGGTAATTAACACACAACGATAATTCCTGGGCATTTATCTTCTTATTTCCTATTAAGAGTTCTCCCAAACGAAGCATTATTAATTACCCCTATAGACAATTGTTTTGATTATGGTTTCTTTACCTGTTATCTGCACATCAATCCCCGTATTTGAAATGCTTAAGATTTCAAGGTTAGCTACCGGCTTTTCTTTTTCTTTTACGGTGTAATTAGCCCCGTTAATTGAAATTATCGCCTCTTTTTGTTTATCGGATGAACCAATAAATAAGACTCTTACTTCTAGAGTTTTATCATCAGAGACGCCCATTTCCCCTGTAACGTCTATATTTTCTTTCCGCAACTTTTTGATCTCACTTAACGTCTTTTCTTTTTCGTACTGAAGCTTGATTTGGTCTAACTCCATATACAAAAGCTTCATGTTCTTCATTTGTGTTCGTTCTTTATCCATTTGTTCTTTAACCTCATTTATACTTTCGATTTCTTCTTTATCTTCAATATACGTGTTGCTTGTTACTGGCGTAATAATCGTTTCTGTGCTAACAGGATCAGCTTTTTGTAAGTTCACCGGAATGTCTACCTGTTCATTGTCATTCTTTGCTGAACCCATTGCTTTCATTGTGAATCCTACCAACATCACTACTGCTAAACTCACCAAAATCCATTGCCTAAGATTTAATTTAATTAATACTATAAAGCGTCCCCCTTATAATCAGGTCATCGTTTTCTTTAATGACTTCTTTTATTAAATAGTCTGTTTTTCTCTCCAGTTGATGTAATAAGTCAAGAGCAACGATCAATTTTGAACCATTGTTTATCTGTTGCATTTTAATAGGCAATTCAATTCCATTTACTCATCTATACTCTCTGGGAGTTACTAAGGAACCTACGCCGTTCT
>CAYNTZ010000144.1:0-4856 GCA_964400365.1 uncultured Planctomycetales bacterium
AATTTCAGCGTTAAGAAATCGCTATAGAGCGCAAGAAATACTAAATACATTTAATTCGCATTAATCGGCGGATAGGTGACCTTTTGAATCTTGCCTTCGCCTAAATCAATCGTTACATAACGCTTTAAAATATCTAAATTGATAACCTTCCCCTTTTCACCTTCAGGCGTCGTTACCTTAGCGCCCATCTTAGGCAGGGTCTTGGAAAATTCACGGTACACTTGAAATTCATAGGCCATGCAGCATTTAACCCGTCCGCACACACCGGAAATCTTCTGGGGATTAAGCGGTAAGCCTTGGTCCTTGGCCATCTTAATCGAGAGCGGATGAAAATCCTTCATGTAGGAAGAGCAGCATAACTCACGCCCGCACACCCCATAACCACCGATAATCTTAGCCTTGTCCCGCACACCTATTTGCTTAAGCTCTATGCGCACCCGAAACATCTTGGCTAAATCTTTAACCAGATTACGGAAATCCACACGACCCTCGGCCGTAAAAAACACTAAAAGCTTGGTGCTATCAAAGGAATATTCCGCCTGCACCAACTGCATATCCAATTTCGCTTCCTTCACCTTGCGTTCGCATGAAGCAAAGGAATCCTTGGCTTTTAGCTGATTATTAACCACCTGGCGCAAATCTGTATCTGAACACGTACGCATGATCTTGCCGGCCGCAGCTTCAGTTTTCCCCGTACACACCTTATTGGGGTCTGTCACCACCTTGCCGTATTCTAAGGTCTTCTCGATATCTAAGATCACCATATCATCACGCTTAATCGCAACATTATTAGCATCCACCCAAATAAGCGGACGGTACTCACCCAACTTGACTTGAACTATTTGCCCCATCTTAATTCCCCATCCGTTCTTTTAACAACGCCAACGACATCTTTACATTCAGATTATCATTGATGAGTTTCTTGGTTTGAACTATTTGGCTTATAATCGCCGCTAAATCCGTCATTGGGCGGACGGCAAACGCCTTTAAGTCATTAATACGGTCTTGGTGAATCAGGCCTTCTGCGGCCACCGCTGACTTCAACAGGATAACATCCCTAAAAAAACTCATCATCACATTCAACGCTTCAACCACAGCTACCTTATCACCCGATAGCTCCTTTAAAAATTCATCACTACGCGCCGAAAAGAGCATCTGGTCAATAATGCGATTCTTCCTCAATAAAATCCCCTCACTTGCTAATTTACGCGCCTTCCCTAAACAACCATCCGCATACACAGCCACAAAAGAAGCCATGCGCGCCTCGACCCCTTCCTGCGCTAAGACTTCTGCAATGCGGTTAACAGAAACGGGGAAAAATTGTACGGTATGACAACGGGAACGGATCGTATCT
The DNA here is from genome assembly GCA_964400365.1 of uncultured Planctomycetales bacterium. Classification (GTDB taxonomy): domain Bacteria; phylum Omnitrophota; class Gorgyraeia; order Zapsychrales; family Fredricksoniimonadaceae; genus CAYNTZ01. The sequence continues at coordinate 1,355 of CAYNTZ010000144.1, forward strand.
AAATTTGCTTCAGGCAGCGATGTCGTTAAGATCATCAAGGTATTCATGCTTGGCTCTTCCAAGGTTTTAAGCAAGGCATTAGCCGCTTCCAAGGTCATTTGTTCAACATCACGGATAATAAAAACCTTCTTTTTAGCCTCAAAGGGGCGCAACTGCACCCGGCTTAACAAAAACCGAATAGCATCAATCTTAATACTGCCAGCCTCATCATCAGGCCCCAACATATATACATCCGGGTGATTGCCATTGGCAATCTTGTTGCATGAGGCACATTGCCCGCAAGGCCTATCATCGGCGGCTTCACAATTGACCAGCTGGGCTACACTTAAAGCAGTCTGTGTTTTCCCCGCATCCATGGAACCCACAAATAAATACGCATGCGCCAAGCGCTTGGCCTGTTGCAGGCGCGTAAAGCGCTCTAACACAGCTGTATTGATATTAATCGTATTAATCATGCTATTATAAAATTCCGTCGATCAAGACTTGCACCCGGGCAAAGATTTCTTCCTTAGAGGCATCGACACTAATCACTCTTACGCGTTTAGGCTCTGCCTTGGCTACGGCTAAATAACCTTGGCGCACCTTTGAATGATAATCCAAGGAACGTAATTCAATGCGGTCCTTCTTCGCATTGGTGCGTGAGAGCCCTTTTGCCGGGTCAATATCAAAAATAATTGTTAGGTCAGGGCTGATTCCCTTGGTGGCAAATAAACCAATCTGTTGAATGCTTTTGACATCCACCCCATTGCCGTAACCTTGATAGGCTATTGTTGAATCTAAAAACCGGTCGCATAAAACAATTTTTCCTTCAGCAAGTGCCGGCTCCAGCACTTCCTTTACCAATTGCGCGCGGGCGGCCATATAAAGCAGGGTCTCGCATTCATCACCCATGCCGGTATTCTTTACATCGAGCAAGAGCTTGCGGATGGCCTCGGAAATCTTCACGCCACCAGGTTCGCGTAATAACATCACAGGCAATTTCTTCGACTTCAGGTACTCCAGCACTAACGCAGACTGGGTTGATTTACCTGAACCTTCCGAACCTTCAAATGTAATGAACAAGCCTTTTTTCATTCAATCAATCCTTCACGACTATAACCAACGCCAGGTTTGTCCGGTTTTGCCATCTTCAACGGCTAATCCTTTTTCTTTTAACAGCGCGCGTAATTCATCGGAACGCTTAAAATCTTTCGCCTTGCGCGCGGCGATGCGTTCATCCAATAAGCTTTTTAAATCTGGCGTTAAATCTTTGGGCTTCTCTTTTAAGAATAAACCAAATAAAGAACGGCCAATGCTTTCAAGCGTATCCACCGCATGGTAGATCACCCCTAAATACGACGGGTCATCGGCATTTTGATCAATAAAGGTGTTGGTGTCATTAATCAAATTAAACAAGGCCGCTAAGGCTTTAGGTGTGTTGAAATCATCATCCATGGCTGCATTGAATTCATGCTTATACTTGGTGATAAAACCAGCTTGCACGCCTTCGATATCCTTGCGCTCCAAGAGAGCAGCCGCGCGATAAAAGAGCACGTCGAATTTCTCTAAGGCCTTGCGCGCTTCCAGCATCTTGCCTTCGGAGAAATCAATGGCCGAGGTGTAATGCGAGAACAAGAAGAACATCTTAATCTCATCGACGGTATATTTACTCAAGGCATCCTTGATGGTGATAAAATTCCCTAAAGACTTTGACATCTTCTGACCGTTGATGGTCAAGAGCCCGTGATGGATCCAATATTTGGCAAAAGGCTTATCGGTCAACGCCTCGGACTGCGCCACTTCATTTTCATGATGCGGGAAAATTAAATCTCGGCCACCGGCGTGGATATCAAGGGTTTGGGTATCACAATATTTCATACTCATGCAGGAGCATTCAATATGCCAGCCCGGGCGACCCTGGCCCCAAGGCGAATCCCAAAAAGGTTCGCCGGGTTTAGCCGCCTTCCATAAGGCAAAATCCAACGGGTCTTTTTTATCAGAATCTTTTTCAATGCGCACCGCTTCCATCATCTTATCAATGCTCTGGCCGGATAATTTGCCGTAATCTTTAAAAGCCCGCACATTAAAGTACACATCCTGCCCCGTTGTTGAGGCTGAAGATTTAGTAGCATAGGCAAAACCCTTGGCAATCAAGCCTTCAATATGCGCGATCATGCCGGGGATATTATCGGTGGCCTTTGGCTCCACATCGCCGGGTTCAACGCCTAAGGCCTTCATATCTTCATAATAAAGCCGAATCTGCTCTTCGCTGACCTCATTAGCCGTGCGCTTGGTTTCATTGGCTTTGACGATAATCTTATCATCCACGTCGGTGATATTACGCACAAAGCGCACGTCATAGCCACGGTTCTTCAAATAACGGCGAATCACATCAAAGACATAGAGCGATCTGCCATGCCCAATATGGCACTGGTCATACACTGTCACCCCGCAGGTGTACATTTTCACAACCGGCGGATTAAGCGGCTGAAATTCTTCTTTTTTCTTGGTCAATGAATTATATATATTAATAGGCATAAAACGTCCTTTCTAGACGCTACAGTATAACAAAAATTAAGGAAAACGGGAGGGATTTTACAGCGAAAGGCCTAGATAGCTTAGCGGGTCGGCAATGGGTTTAATTTCGCGGATAATGGGGGTAAAGCCATTAAAATTAGGCGACGTTAATTGGGCGATGACTGCTGCTGAAAGGCCATGAGCCTGGCCTGCCCAAGCGCCGAAAGACACCCCTTCGTCTTTTAACTTCAAATCCTTGGCCTTAAAGGCAATCCCCCCGGGCGTATGCGTTTGGGCAATAGAGGCAGGATCGTATCTACCCCCACCATACTTCTTAACCTTCTTCCCCTCAGCTGCAGATGCTCGTTTGACTATTGGCAAACGAATAATAAACTCAGCGCCCTTGATACCATCTGTCCTATTGCGCGCGTCAATTGTCCCGCCCATATCAACAACCGCATACCAAGCCTCGGTTGTCCCCAAACCAGTACCACCCCGCTTATCAGTATTATTCAGATCAAAGATGCGTTGACGCCTGGTGTCAGGATTAATGCTCAAATGCTTATTAGGATCAAGCCCCTTGCCATCGTCAATCACCTTAATCTGCAGGTAATTCTTTTCAAACGCAAACTCAAGTTTAATTTCCAAAGCTCTAGACTCTTTGGCGTTATTCATGAGATTTTTAATGGCATTCCTTAAATGAAATGCCTCGCCTCTTATTTGACCTTCTTTAGAACTATTAACTACTAAAGATGCTTTTCCTTTAAAATAACCTGGCATTAAGACTCCAGACTCTCTATTTAACCCCGCCACCACATCCTCACCCATTTTAATAATATCCCCTAGCGCAACAGCTTCATTAGTCACATACTCATAAGCCATATTAAGCCTGCTTTGAAAAGCCTTCCTATATAAATCTAGCATCTCTAAATATGTCTTTACTAACCCCTGATCCTCATCACTATTAACAAATACTGGGTCGCTTTTTATGCTGTCAATAAATACC
>CAYNTZ010000145.1:0-4780 GCA_964400365.1 uncultured Planctomycetales bacterium
AGACAACATACCGCATTGCTAATGAAAAAAGTGGTGAAATAAAGGCGGAAAGAGCCGTTATTCAAAATCAGATGACCGTAAAGACGGAATTTGATCATATTTACAAGGATGACCAGGTTCGATTTGTTCAGGGACGCGGCAGTAATAAGTTTATTGAAATTGTTGATCGGCAAACCGGACGGGTTAAGGGCATTATTCAGAATGATACAGTGCTAGAGCCTGATCAAATGGGCCGCGTCAAGAATGCGCAGATGAAATTAACCTTGCGCACCGTGCAGGACGGCAGCAACAATTCTAGTATGCAACGTGCAATTGACATGGTTACAAACACAACATTATCTACTGATGAGACAACTGGCGTAAGGGAAGAAGGATGGATGGACGTGGTGACTGATGGAGTTAAGGGGCTCGAGATTAAGAAAGAAAAAGATGGCACCAAGAAATATGCGCGTATTCATGCGTTAAGAGGAGAAGTTTTAAATGCGGATGGTCAATATATTGGCCGTTTTTATAACGGGCATTTATTCTTAGCAGATACAAACGGAAACATAACCGTTGACGTTAGCACAGATGAACTTAAGAAGATGTTTGCGACATTAGGCTTAGCTGACAAATTAGATGAGAAGAAGAAAGAAGAGTCCAAGATTGTTCTTTCAGGCGATGATGTGCAGCGTTTAGCAAAGAATATTGAAACTATTAATTTAGCAGATAAAGAGATGAGCTTCGGTTCAGAGAATATGCGCAAGGAAGGTAAGGCTGATCTTAAAGCTGATCGTCAGCGCATTATGGATGCTCAAGAGAAAATGATGGGAGTTTGGGGCTTAGTAAGGGGCCTGGATTATCAAGAAACAAATATCGATGATGTTAAGCAATGGCAATTTAAATTTGATGGGGCAGGGATGCAACGTTTAGCCCGTCATAATTTGGATATTCGCTTACTATCGTTTTTGAATAATGCAGGCGCAATCATTAAAGATAAGACTAAGCGGGCAGAAGTGATAGCTGATTTAGACCGCGCCATTAACGGCGGCCGCTTAGCTGCTATTTGGATTAAGCAAGAGGTAGAAGAATTGGCTGCTTTATTTGATGAAAGGAATAAAGGAAAAGCAGATAACGAAACTACAGAGGTCGTACCAATTAACATTGTTGTTTCTCTTAATCCAGATATTGAAAAGGATCGCACGGCCGCCTTGGCTGACAATTTAAAGATCCAATTGGGTACAGGTACTTTCAAAGATGCCTTTACTGATCTTCCCACCCAAGAAATTGGTATTATCGTGCACGAATTTTTACACATCATCAGTCGTGCTAAGGCTGATGTGGGGATAAAAAGTTTGACGGGTCAAAACCGCATTGATAATAGTTCTAACTCGATTTTGTTTAGGCAAGGTAAGCATGGGGTTTATCACTTAAGTCGTGCGATTGAAGAGTTGGCTACGCATGGGTTTATTGAGTTCCTGGATAAATATAAAAGTTTCTTTGATTTTCATGCGCGCGGGGAAAGCGAAAAGGCAGATAAGGCTTTAAGCGATGGCCTAACCACCTTAAGCCGTGGTGTTGATATGGGCCAAGAAGACATTAAGAACTTACAATGGGCGTTAGAACATTTGATGAAGGGCATGGATTTAGATTCAAGCATCTTGGTTGATAAGTATTCATACACCAATGATGAAGGCAGGACATTTGTTAGCGATAAAGCAAAAACCGTTAAGATTGCTTTTAAACGTTTGGATGGCACGGTAAGCAGCGCGCATTTAATTGTTTCTAATGATGAAGCTAAATTGATTGAGAAACAATTAAAAGAAGGAAAGACTGTTGAGGAGAAAACCGTCAATCTTAGGGAATTCACGTCGGCTATTTTAAACCGCCATACGCAATTAGCTGCGCTAGCAGATGTATTGCGCGTTTTGGCTGAAAATCATGCCACCCAACGCGAGGCGCAACCAATTTTAAGAGATGTTTTAACGTGGGGACTTTCTAAGGATAAGACCAAGAATCGCCCAGCGTTCATTGAAGCGCTACAAAATAATATGGATTCTATTTACACCATTAAGCCAGGTGAAGATAGGACAACAGTTACCTTGCGATTATTAGCAGATATGTTTAATGGCAAATTAGAAATCGAGGGTTCCGATGAAGCTAAGAATAAGACGATAGTTTTTGAGAATACCCAAAGCACCAGAACGCTTACTATTAATCAAGATAAGGCTGTTTCGGTGGGGATAGGGGCAGTGTCTAATAAGAGCCGCATTGAAGATAGCATTTCAAAAACAGATGATTATATAGAAAGAACTCAGGAGAGCTTAACGAAGGTTAAAGAATTGTTAAGCACCTTAAAGGGTGTTACGCCTACGGTAGAGCAAGCTAAAGAAATTAATGATTTATTAAAGGATCATCCGCAATCACCTGTTTTGATTCAAACCCTTTCAGGCAAAGGAGCCTCAGAAGGGCGGGAAATTATTCATTTATCCACGGTTGCACGGTTTATGTTAGAGGGCTTAGACGAAGCAACCGCTTTTGAAGAATATAAAGATGCTCAGGGTAAGGTTTTAAATGAATATCAACGCGCGCTAAAAGGTTTTAATACGCGCGCGCATAACTTAAAGATTGAAACAATTGTCGCTGTAGCAAACAAGGCCCGTAAAGATGGAAAGGAATTGTCAGTTATCTTGGACTATGCGATTAGAGCCTTGCTGCAGGGAGGATTCATTCAAACGCCTACCGAAGAGAATAAAGAATTTAGCATAACGGAAAGAGGTAAAAAGGCGGTCTTTATTGCTACCTCAATGGAAGATGCGAATCGCCGCATTAGTGGCCGCCACGAGCTTAACCATGCTTTATATTGGTCGGATCCTCGCAATTCCAAAGAATCAAGAGATCTATTCAAATCTTTAAGTAAAGCTGAACAAATTGCTTTCTTTGAATTTTTGAATTCAGGCGCGTATTCTGCTGGTTATGACGCAGATATGTTGATTCGTGAGTTTATGGGTTATTTACGCTCAATTGATTCTATTAAAGAATCAGAAGAGAAATTTGAAAAGCTGGTGAAGGTGTTTGGTTATGAACGGCTGGTAGCATTGCAAGGCAAGATATTGGATTTAGAAGGAAAATGGTTGGCGCGGTTTAATGGTGAAGACAAAGAAGAAGTTCCTGCTCAACCTGAGCGCGTCATGATTGTGACACCTTTTGTGGAGAAAGTTTTTGATGATCAATACCGTGCTATTGAAATTAAAGGATTTACAACCATCCAATTAAGCAAGGACGGGAAATCAACGCCTATTAAGCGTGTTGTGAGTGAGGTTAAATCTCCAGAAAACGTTATTCCCCCAGTTAAAGCTGGCGACCAGATTGGTTTGTATACAGAGGGTGACACAACGGTGATGAGCGAGGTTAAGGAAGATGCCAGCAAGGAGGATTCTCCTCTAAAAGCATCCTTCTGGCAAGACAGGACGACAGGGCAATGGAGAATATCTCAAGGGCGTAACAATATCCTTGAGTCACCTAAGCTTAAAGCTAACGAACGTGCTATTGGTGAGGAAAATGTTGTTTTAGTTGCCGTTGATGTCGAAATCGAAGCAATTAAGAATAAACAACAGACTAAAGAAGTTAAGGAGAAATCTCCAGCAGAAAAGGAACAAGCCCTAAAAGACGAAGAACGTTTAAGGCAATTACAACAAAAGAAGATTACTATTGAGAAACAAATTCAACGCTTACAAGAAGAACGCGAAGCTCTAATTACTCCTCCTAGCATGCGTGGAAAGAAACTTGATTATAAAGACTTGCTGAAAGCCAGTGAATCTTTAGAAAATCAGGCTTATGATTTACAAAGGGCATTAGCTTTAAAAGAAAGACTAAACATCCGCCCCAACCGCGCCAGGTCAACCGTCGAGCCTAAGCAGGTGCCGCAGTCTCAAGCCAGCGCCGCGATGAATTCACAACTGACAGCAAATGATGTGTTAACCATGTGGCAGCAAGACGGCTTTAGAGTTGAGCCTAATGCAACGGTGTTCAAGATTTTGGGGTTGGATCCAGAACACTTGTCTCGTAGTATTGAAGAAGTTGGCAGACAGGTGATAAGAGATACCATTCTTGATATTCCGGGTGGTTTGACAAAAAGACGAGCCGGGGTGGAAGCGATTGCTTATCATGGCATTATTCCTGGTGGTGGTAATATTATAGTGAAATCTGTCAAAGAGGAAAGTGTGTGGAGAGGCAAGTATGTTGGATATCAAGACAGGCTAGGGCCGCATGGTAAAGACGAGTTGGTTGCTGGATATGTTCCTATTAAAGATTTAAGAGTGACGATTAATGGCCGTGAGGGAATAGAAACAATACCATTTGCCGTGGTTCAACAAGAAGTTGTTCCGTTGGTTGACCGGATTGTGGCGATTAATAAAGAATATAAAAATCCTTCCGATAGGTTCAAGATTATTAATCCAATATTAATGCGGTATGGGCGTATTTATAAAAAGTTGTTGATGCAAGGGTTTGTTTCAAAGCCTAATGGACTTTGGGTTGATTGGGGAACGCCTTTTAATCAAGATCACAAGCCAGGCGTTCTTGACATCGGAGATCTTTTAACAAAACAAGAAGCAGAGAAAGAATATGGGAGCTTAAGTGCGTTGTCTCAAGATTTTCGTAAATTAATGATGATGACAGCTGCGGTGAGTGGTTTCGATGAATCCACAGGAAAGCCAAGCCCAATTATTGTTGAACCCATGGAATTGATTGGTGACCATGAATATGATATTTTTTCTTGGGCGAAAAGTGAATTTACAAC
>CAYNTZ010000146.1:0-4777 GCA_964400365.1 uncultured Planctomycetales bacterium
TGACGGTGCTAGGAACGCATCCAGCTCTATTCCCGCGCAGTGGAGTGGAGAAGAAATAATGGCTATTGAAACAATTAAATGGGTTAAGGGTGCGGCGCGCATCATCGATCAGACTAAATTGCCGGGCAAATTAGTTTATGTGGATTGTAAGGATGTTGAGCGCATGTGGTGGGCGATTAAGCGTCTGGAAGTGCGCGGGGCTCCAGCTATTGGGGTGGCAGCGGCTTTTGGGGTGTTGTTGGGCGTGCAAAAGTTTAAAGGTAATGATAAGGCGAAATTTATAAAGTTATTTCACACCACCTGTGATTATTTAGCAACGTCTCGACCCACCGCAGTTAATCTGTTTAATATGCTTAACGAAATGCGTGGCGTGGTGGCTAATAATCCCACGGCTGATGTGCCCCGCTTGCAGAAGCTGTTGAATCAACGTGCCATGGATATTTTTAAAGAAGACCAACGCGTTTGCCGTACCATGGGCGATCACGGTGCCACCCTGATTAAGAACGGCATGCGCTGTTTAACGGTGTGTAACGCTGGGGCCTTGGCTACTGTCGATTACGGCACGGCCTTAGGTGTTTTTTATAGTGCTAAGAAAAAGGGTAAGAAATTTTCTGTCACCTCGTGTGAAACGCGTCCGTTATTGCAAGGTGCACGCTTGACTTGCTGGGAATTAACGCGTGAGAAAATTGATACGACCTTAATTTGCGATAATATGGACGCCTCGCTGATGGCCAAGGGTAAGATTGATATTATCTTTGCAGGCGCTGACCGGGTGGCGTCCAATGGGGAGGCGGCGAATAAGATCGGCACCTATATGCTGGCGGTGCTGGCGAAATATCACGGTGTTCCTTTTTATATTGTGGCACCTCGATCCACCTTTGACTTGAAGATAAAATCCGGCAAGCAAATCCCGATTGAAGAACGCCATGCGGATGAAGTGACGCACGTCGCAGGGGTACGCACGGCCGCTCAAGGGGTGAAGGTTTACAATCCGGCCTTTGATGTGACGCCGGCTAAATTAATCGCGGGTATTGTCACCGAATACGGTATTATCCGTCCGGCCTATAAGCAAAATATTAAGAAGACTCTACATGCCTAAGTCAATCGCGTCCATTGGTGAATTTGCCTTAATTGATCTCTTGCACAAATGTTTGCCGGTGTCCCAGCGTGTCATTAAAGGCATCGGGGATGACACGGCAGTGCTTCCCTATGCCAAGGGTAGATACTTGCTCTTTACCACAGACATGATGGCCGAGAATGTGCATTTTCTCAAGTCAATGAAGCCGCAGGCCATTGGGCATAAGGCGCTGGCCTGCAATATTAGCGATATCGCAGCCATGGGTGGTTTACCGACCTTTGCGGTAGTATCACTTGGGTTACCTAAGAATTTACCAGTGCGCTTTGTCGAAGATATCTATAAAGGTATGCAGGCGTTGGCCAAGAAATTTAACGTGAGCATTGTCGGTGGTGATACGATTAAGAGTGACAAGATTATTATTAATGTGGCGCTGCTCGGTGAGGTGGAAGAAAAGCATTTAGTCACTCGTCATGAAGCGCGAGTTGGTGATTGGGTCTTTGTCACCGGGCCTTTAGGCGGTTCATTTAAATCAGGCAAGCATTTGAATTTTATGCCGCGGCTTGAACAAGCGCAATTTTTAGTAAAGAATTTCAAGCCTAATGCCATGATGGATGTCTCCGACGGGCTGGCTGGCGATCTAAACCATATCCTGCGCCAAAGTAAGGTGGGGGTGTGTCTGGATGAAGAACTGATTCCCCGCCTTAAAGGGGTGAGTGTTAAACAAGCCCTCACGGACGGTGAGGATTTTGAATTATTATTTACGATGAGCGCCGATAAGGCGCAGCAGTTAATGGCCTGGCAAAACAAACGGCGAGCTTTTTATTTTTACCCCATAGGTATTATTAGCGGCGATGAGCGACAAACTCTTAAAACAAAAGCATTCACGCACTTCTAGTCCTGAAGAAACTATCGCTATCGGTGCAGATTTTGCCAAGAGCTTAAAGGCGGGCGACATTGTCTTGCTTAAAGGCGATCTAGGGGCAGGCAAGACTACCTTTGTTAAAGGGCTGGCGCAAGGATTGAAGGTGAGCCCTAAAAAGGTTGTCAGCCCAACCTTTGTCCTGATGAATCTTTATGAGGGGAAATTACCCATCTATCATTTTGATTTATACCGTTTGGAAAAGCCTCAAGAATTAAATACGCTGCATTTTGATGAGTTTTTTTATGGGGAGGGCGTTGCCTTGATTGAATGGCCAGAACGTCTAGGTCAGGATATGCCAAAGGACTATTGGCTAGTTGAATTAAGCCATCACTCAGTTAATGAACGGAACATCAAGATAAGCCACACATCATGAATATATTATCCTTAGAAACCTCATCCAAAATATTTTCGCTTGCGGTTAGTCGTGACGCCCAAGTCTTGCGTTTCCGTAATGTTAAATCCACGCGTCTATTAGAGAATTCCATCATTAAGGCTATTGATAAGATTTGCTTGGATGCGGGGGTTAAATTTGAAAAGATCGATGCTTTTGCCATTGCCTTGGGGCCTGGTTCCTTTACCAGCTTGCGGGTGGGGTTATCGACGGTAAAAGCCTTCTGCATGGCGACCGGCAAACCCTTGGTTGGTATTGGCTCCCTGGATGTGATTGCCGCCGGTGTTGCTGGTAAGCCCTGTGATGAGATCTGTGTCATCAGCGATGCCCGCCGGAGTAAGGTCTATGCGGCCATCTTTGACCCAACGGGTAAGCGCAAGGGTAAATACTTGCTGGTGACCGTTGAAGAGCTTCTAACGCAGGTACATGGCAAGACCTTATTTGTCGGCGATGGCTTGAATTTATATCGCCAGCAGATTGAAGAAGCCTACAAGGCCCATGCCAAATCAGCCAAGAGCGATTGCCAGGCCTTGTTTGCGCCGGAGAAACTATGGTACCCGCAAGCCAAGCTGATGGCTCAGTTAGCTTATGCACGGTTGCAGCTCAACGATTACGATGATGCCGCCAAGCTCTTGCCTATTTATCTATATGCCCAAGATTGCCAGGTGCAGAAGCCATGAATATTAAGATCCTCAACTACGAAACCGTCGTCAACCCACTAACCTGGGCGGAAATTAATTTAAAGGCCTTGGCGCATAATTTTGAAGAATTAAAAAAATTAGCGACTAAGAATATGTCGCATGCCGCTGGTGTGATGACGGTTATTAAAGCCGATGCCTACGGCCATGGCATGCTGCAGGTGGCGCAGGCCTTAGAGCAGGTGGGATGTAAGTATTTAGGTGTTTCCAATATTTCTGAGGCGGTGCTGTTGCGTGCGGCTGGTTTAAAGCAGAAAATCTTGCTTTTTGAATCCACCATGGCCCGTGATGCTCAAGACATCATTGATTATCAGTTAACGCCAACTGTTTGTTCTATGGAAATGGCCCATGCCTTAGATAAATATGCCCATCAGGTTGGCAAGCAGGTCGCCATTCATATTAAGATTGATACAGGTATGGGACGGATGGGTGTCAGTCAATCGGAAGCATTAGGTATAGTTAAAATGATCCGCCTGCAATGCCCCAATTTAATCCTAGAGGGCGTGTATACACATTTTCCCGTTGCTGACACCGACCGCGACTTTACTATTACCCAGATGCGGCATTTCCGCGATATTGTTTACTCAATGGAAAACCAATTCATCACCTTTACCTATGTGCACGCGGGAAACAGCATGGGCTTAGGCGATTATAAGAGTGATTTGTTTAATTTGGCCCGTCCGGGCATCATGCTCTATGGCATTTATCCTAGTGTCGAGTTAAGGTCAAAGGTTAATTTAAAGCCGGTGATGTCGGTGAAGGCGCGCGTTATCTTTGTGCAGACCATCCCCAAGGGGCAGGGTATCAGTTATGGGCACACGTTTAAAGCAAAGGAAGATATAACCGTGGCTATTTTGCCTATTGGATACAGCAATGGTTATCTACGTTCTTTGTCTAACAGGGCTTTTGTTTTAATTGGAGGCCTGCGTTGCCCGGTAGTGGGGCGTGTTACCATGGACCAGATTATCGTTGATGTTACTGCAGTGACCTTGTCTGGCCGTACCCCTAAAGTGAACGATGAAGCGGTTATCCTAGGGGAGCAAAAAGGGGAACATATTACTGCTGATGAATTAGCCCAGTGGGCCGGCACTATTTCTTATGAAATGATCTGCGCTTTAGGAAGTCGCTTGCCGCGTATTTACCATCAATGAGGCCATTAATCCTGGAAAACGTTTTCCCATTTCTCCCTAACTGCTATTGCCAAACTCCTATTTATAGTAAATACTTATAGTAGATATGAACCCCCGTTTAAATCGACAACTTGTTGTTATAGTAACGTTGCTTAGCTTCCTGTTGGCTAGCTTGGGGCCAATGCCTTGTGCCTATGCCGGCGGGATGGCGCCTTTACCGGTGGTGGGGAGCCGGATTTCCTTAAGCGCGGCCTTTACGCCAGCGCAATTGCGCGGCATTACGGTTGACCCCAAAAACCCTTTGCGTTTTGAATTCTTAATTGAACGGGGCCATCAGTCCTTGATTGGTGAGGCGCAACAAGATGAGTACCAGCGCCTGGTTAAATATTTTCTGGCCGCTTTAACGACACCTGAAGATAATTTATGGGTTAACCTTTCTCCTTATGAAAAAAACCGTATCGTTGATGATAATTTCGGCAAGACGGAGATGGGGCGTGATTTATTAGCCCAGGATTATATTTTAAAGCAAATCATGGCATCACTTATTTATCCTGAAGA
>CAYNTZ010000147.1:0-4735 GCA_964400365.1 uncultured Planctomycetales bacterium
TGGCAATACCCCTCACGCGGCAAATGTGCTTCGCTATCCTGGCACACCATGCACGGGGCGATTCAAAAAGAAAAGACGATTTCTACTGAGTAAATTAAGAGAGCAAGATGTTATGAAAAAAGTGATTTGTTTGGTAGGACTTATGCTCTGTTTAAATGGATGTGCTTTAATTAGAGATTTCACAGAATCTCCTTCTTCTAAGATAGTTATGTTAGGCAAGTCAAAGATTGGAAGAGGTGAGGTTACAGTTCGAATTATCATGGATAAGCTTAATCCAAGTTTTGTTAGAAAATATAACATAAAAGAACCGGTGGGCCTGTCGTTCAGTATTAGTAATAAAAGTATTCCTTTAACTATTCAAAGATATATTCTTATTAAGAAAAATGGTGAAAAAGAAATCGTGGAAGAGAATAGGCCAGAGACCATTACATGGGTGCGTAATTGGAAGGGATATATGATTACTGGTTTTCCGAATGAGCCATTATTGAGTTTGCTTGAAACTGATCAAGTGGAGGGCGTTATTTTTGTCTTTCAGGAAGGTGAAATACTTTTAAGGCCTACTAAATGACGAATTTAGCAGATCAATTTAATAGGTCTTTGCGGGATTTGCGGATTTCAGTAATTGACCGTTGTAATTTCCGTTGTCCTTATTGTATGCCTGCTGAACATTTTCATTATGCCTATGAATTCTTAGACAAGAAGGAATGGTTGAATTTTGATGAGATTACCCGCTTAGCGCGGGTTTTTGTTTCATTAGGTGTTAGGAAGTTGCGTTTAACCGGTGGGGAACCGTTGTTGCGGCCTAATTTGGATGAGTTGATCGGTCAATTAGCGTCGATTGAAGGGGTGGATGATTTAGCATTGACGACTAATGGCTCACTGTTAACTGAATGGGCGCCGCGTTTAAAGGCAGCTGGGCTGAAGCGTTTGACCGTTAGTTTAGATACCTTGGACGAGGCTATTTTTAAGCAGATGAGTGGGGATAAGGGGAATGTTAGGGAAGTGCTTGAAGGGATTGCTAAGGCGCAGCAAGTGGGTTTTCAACCGATTAAGATTAATGCAGTTATTCAGCGTGGGATTAATGATCATACGGTTTTAGATTTAGTTGAGTATGCTCGTCATGAGAATTTAATTGTGCGTTTTATTGAATACATGGACGTGGGCAATCAAAATGCCTGGGATTATAAATTTGTGGTGCCATCCAGTGAGATTATAACGCGCATCAGTGAGCGCTTTGCGTTGGAACGGGTGGATGGCACGCAGGATGGGGAAACTTCCGAGCGCTATCATTTTAAAGATGGGAAGGGTGCAATTGGTTTTATTTCCTCCGTGACCCATGCGTTTTGCGGCACTTGCAATCGCCTGCGGCTTTCCGCCGATGGCAAGATGTACACCTGCCTCTTTGCCACTCATGGCACGGATTTGCGCCAACACCTGCGTACGAATGCCGATGATGAATTGCTGGCGCATTTAATTAAGGTGATGTGGCTCAAGCGCGAAGACCGCTATTCTGAAATCCGTTCCGAAGTCAGGCAATCCCGCCGCAAGGATCCCAAGGTTGAGATGTATCACATCGGCGGGTAAAACTATGATGCGTAATTTTAAAATAACCGTGGAATACGACGGCAAGGAATTCTCCGGCTGGCAAACCCAGGCGCCGGGTTTTAGGACGGTGCAGGCACACCTAGAAGAGAAACTAGAGCGCATCTTTAAGCAGAAGGTGCATGTGCAGGCGTCCGGCCGCACCGACAGCGGGGTGCATGCCATCGGTCAGGTTGGGCATTTTAAAGTTGAAACCAAGATTGATGCACCACTGATCTTCAAAGCTCTTAATTCGTTCCTAGATCGTGATGTCTCCATCATTAGTGTTGAAGAAGTTGGGCTTGATTTCCACGCCCAGCGGGATGTTAAATCCAAGACCTACCGCTATACGATTCTTAACCGTGCTGCGCCTTCAGCCTTATGGAGGGATCGGGCTTATTTCTTTCCCGATAAATTAAACTTGGGCTCAATGCGCAAAGCCGCCGCCATGCTGCGGGGAACGCATGATTTTAAATCTTTTCAATCTGCTTCCCAACGTTCCCATATCAAGAATACTATCCGTACGATTAATAGTCTCACCATCACTAAAGAAGGTGATTTAATTCATATTGCCATCACCTCTGATGGTTTTCTTTATAAGATGGTGCGCAATATTGTCGGTGCGCTGATTGATGTGGGTCAAGGGGAGTTGACGCCATCGGATGTTCTAAAACTGCTTAAAGCCAAGGACCGCAAATTAGCCTCCCCAACGGCGCCTAGCTGGGGGCTTTGTTTAATGTCCGTTAGGTATTAACAAGGCATTTTTTAGTGATTGTTCTGTTGTAAACCAAGGAAAATACCAATAAGTCTTTCCAAAGTCCCTGCCAAAATACGCGATGTATTTGTTTCTTTCAGTATTTACCACGTAGGTGTTATTGTCGATCTTATTCTTATCGCTAATAAAGGTAATCTTGTCTTTAAAGAATTCAAGGTTGCGGTCATTTAAGGTGCAATAACCATCGATGAATACTGTTTTCTTAGCGTTGCTGAGTTGCGCAATAGTATGTATTTTCTGGCCGATGCTAGATAGGTATTCAAACCATTTGGCATCTTGCGTCACAATCAAATAAGCATTCAGGCCTACGAAAACAGCAATGGCAAATACAGCTATTGATTTTTTAAGCAAGTTCACGCTGGTTATTAATGGGCCCAAAAAATAACCTAACAACAGGGCAAGAAATACCGATGCTGTATAGAGGTACCTGGGGGATAAGAGGGAAGTTGAATGTGGGAATAAGAAAGCCCAAAACAAGGCATTGCCAAGAATGGCTAGCCCCAGAAAAGCGCTAATGCGGTCTTTCTTTATAAAAATAAGGTAAATGCCAGCTAATAAGACAATGATCTTTATAAAATGATTTAGGTCGTAAGGGGCAACTAAGTTAATTAAGAATCCTATAAAACGAGAACCTGAGAATAAGAATGTCGTCTTTGACGTGGGGAAATACAGCAGGCTTATGTAATTGCATAGGGTAAAGATACCGGCAATGGCGACATAGCCGATGAAGATTTTTGATTGTTCTTTGTGTAAGGATGTGGCGGTTGATTTGTTTTTGAATATGAGTAGATATGCGCCAATAATTAATGGGTACAGTATTAACTGGGGGGATGAAAAGAGGGCGATAAGATATAGGAGTACGGCATAGGCTAGTCGCTGTTTCTTGTTCTCCCCAGCGCCTAAGAATAAAAGAAAAGACAGTAATAAGAAGGTTAGACCAAGGATGTAATGGATGGGGGTAATCCATAAAATCACCTGGGCGTTTAGTCGATAGCAACAGAAGATTAACGAGGAGATAAATGCCGCTGGTTTATCCATTCCAATTCTTTGGGCAATGCAATAAATGAGAAAGGCGTTTAAGGAATTCATCAGGATGCTTATTAGATGATAAGGATAGGCGGCTGCTCCAAAGAGCTTGTAAAGTATGCCTAATTCATAAATGGCAAATGGGTAGAAGCGTCCATTAACAATAGGGTCAGATGCCTTTAAATGGGGGAATAAGAAGCTAAGGTAATTTTCGTTAAAGTTTCTTATAAAATGAAGGTTGATAAGATCATCGGCGATAAAAAAGTTTTTTATTGAATGTGTATAAATCAAGAGAGAAATGCAGGTAAGAATGGCAAAAACAATGATTTCAGTGTTTCTTACGGTGTTTCTTGGGGGCATGTCAACGCTCGGTGAAGGCTAGGAAGGAGGTTTACCAAAATCCTTCGTTATCACTATCGGTATTGGTGAATTTTCCTACAAAGCGCACTTCGCGGTTTAACTGCAGCTTAAATTGTTTTTTCACCAGTTCAATCATTTGTAAATGCAGGTCATGCACGTCTTGAGCTTTGCAGGCGGGGCCTTTGACGATGATATTGGCGTGTTTGTCGTAGATCTGTGCGCCGCCGACCTTCAAATCTTTTCCACCCGCTTGTTCCAAAAACCAACCAGTAGCCTGGCGTTTTTCTGCTTTTGAGGTAGCTTCAATATTACGAAAGAAGGAGCCGGCGCAAGGGTGCGTGGTAAGGTTTGGATGCTTTTCAGCGCGCATCTTTAATATTTCAGCACGTTCCAAAGCTAGTGCAATCGGATCGCCGGGTTTAAGTGCAAAGGTTACAGATACAACAATTTCGTCGGTTTCTTTAAGGCGAGAATTACGGTAGGTGAAGGCAAAGTAATCGCGGTCTACGGTCCGAGTATTTCCATTTTTATCAATAATCACAGCTGATTTTAAAACATCACCGACTTGTTTACCCCAAGCACCAGCATTGCCAACCACCGCACCACCGACGGTTCCAGGAATACCAGTCGTGTAGTTGAGGCCTTCTAATCCTTCTTCAACACAGGAAAGGGCTAAATCATCCAGGATGGTGCTAGCTGACACCGTCACATCATGGCCATCAACGGTGACAATAGGTGAAGTGCTGATATAGCGGATAACAGTGTAATTTAAGCCTTCATCTGAAACCACTAAATTCGATCCTCCGCCTATCAGAAGAAAGGGGGTGGATTCGTGATGTAGTTTTTTGATGGTTGTTGTTAATTCATCCGGCGTTGCACATTCAATGAGTTGTTGGCATGGGCCACCTAGGCGGAAGGTGGTATAATCAGCAAGTTTTGCGTTAGGAATAATTTTTGGCATTATAGATTTACTTTTTCTTTGCCCTGCGCCCA
>CAYNTZ010000148.1:0-4694 GCA_964400365.1 uncultured Planctomycetales bacterium
GGCAATCATCCATTGATAACGAGCAAACTCCTGTTATTTATTGGAACCCTTCCAAGGGGCAGATTGATCCAGCCCAATTAGAAGGTTTTGATGTGATCATTCATTTAGCGGGTGCTAATGTGGGTGAGCGTTGGAACGAGGCCTATAAGCAAAGCATTTTAGATAGCCGGGTGCAGGGTACGCGCCTGTTGTGCCAAACCATTTCAAAGCTTAAAAATAAACCTAAGGTTTTATTATCAGCATCGGCGATTGGTTGTTATGGTAATCATGCGCCGGATGTTTTATTAGATGAGACTAGTGCGGGGGCTCAAGGGTTTCTGCCTGAGGTGTGCCGTCGCTGGGAAGAAGAAACAGCTTTTGCCAAGAATGCCGCTGTGCGGGTAGTTAATATGCGTATTGGGGTGGTTTTAAGTAAGAAGGGTGGCGCCTTAGCCAAAATGTGGCTTTCCTTTCAATTAGGTTTAGGCGGTGTCTTAGGCAGCGGCCGGCAAATGATGAGCTGGGTTGCCCTAGATGAGATTCCTTTAATAGTTGATTTTTTAATTAAGCATGAGACAATTTCAGGTGCGGTTAACCTAGTTTCGCCTCAGGCTGTGTCTAACGCAGTGTTTACTAAAATTTTAGGTCAGGTGATTAAGCGGCCGACGATATTTCCAGTACCTGCGGTTGGGGTGCGTTTACTGTTTGGGGAAATGGGGCAGGAGCTTTTATTAGAAGGGGCGCAGGTGGCCCCTGGTGTTTTGCAAAAGAGCGGTTATCAATTTAAATATCCGGATTTGGAATCAGCGTTAACAGCGGCAGTGAAATAATATGTCCTACTTAGTTTTAGCCCGTAAATACCGCCCACAGTCCTTCGAAGAAGTGATTGGTCAAGATCATATCACCGCGCTTTTTAAGAAATCGATTGAAGCCGGCCGCATTGCCCATGCCTTTTTATTTTGCGGGCCGCGGGGGATCGGGAAAACATCCTGCGCGCGTATCTTGGCAAAATCTCTAAACTGCCAGGAAGGCCCCACCTTAACGCCCTGCGGTAAATGTTTTGCCTGTACTGAAATCACCAATGGTAATAGCTTTGATGTGATTGAAATTGATGGTGCCTCTAACCGCGGCATTGATGAAATCCGCACCCTGCGTGAGAACGTTAAGTTTGCCCCGACCTATGGCCGGTACAAGGTTTATATTATTGACGAAGTCCATATGTTAACGTCTGAAGCCTTTAACGCATTGTTAAAGACCTTGGAAGAGCCGCCGGAATATGTGAAGTTCATTTTTGCCACCACTGAAGCCAATAAGGTTCCAGCGACGATTCTTTCACGCTGCCAACGTTTTGATTTTAAGCGCATCTCAATTGAAATCACCATTGCTGCTTTAAAGAATATCTGTGTTAAGGAAGGCTTGAAAGTTGATGATGAAGCCTTATTTGCCATTGCTAAGGCCTCCCAAGGCAGTATGCGTGACGCTTTAAGTGTACTTGATCAGTTAAGTGCCTTAGGCGTTCAAGGGGTGGTGTCGGCGGATGTGTTTGCGATGCTGGGCATGGTTGAAACGGAATTGCTTTTTCAATTAACCGATGCCTTGGTGGCCCGCAATTGTGCAGAGGCCTTAAATATTTTTAATCAAATCATTGACCGAGGCAAGGATATTAAGCAATTGGGTAAGGATTTAACCGAGCATTTTCGTCATATGATGATTGTTAAAATCGGTGGCCCCAGTTTAACCGGTTTAATTGATTACCCGGCGGCGGTTAAGCAGCGCTTACAGGGTCAAGCGGATAAGATTACTATTGGGGGCATTTTAAAAGCCTTAGAATTATTAATTGAAGCGCAGGAAACCGCCCGCGTGATGGAAACCCTGCGCATGCCTCTCGAGTTAGCTTTTGCGAAATTAACCTATGGTAAGGAAGCAGCTAGTACGCCTGCGGTAGCTGCAGCGTCGGTGGTCAGGCCAACAGTCGCTCCAACGCCAACGGCTGCTGTTGCTCAGCCTGTTGCAACACCTAAACCAATGTATAAACCATCTGCCCCCACGGCGAGTATTAAACCACAAGCAGCAGCTGCACCAGTAGCTACCCCTGTGGCGAGTACAGCTGTTATTGGCGGGGCTTTATCCTTTGAGATGATTAAAGAAAATTGGAATTCCTTAACGCATGAGGTATCGACCCGTAAGATGTCTTTAGCGACCTATTTGCAGGATGGTGCGCCGCATTCTTTTAAGGAAGGGAAGTTGACCATCGCCTTTGCTAAAGATCATGGTTTTCAGAAAGAATGTTTGGAGCAAAAAGAAAACTCCATGCTTATTGAGCAGGTCTTTTCACAAAAATTAGGCGCTCCAATTTTTATTGCTTTTAAGATTGCAGACGTCACCGCTTCGCCTGTAAACGCTGAGGCAGAGGAGCCTGTTTTAAAGAATGCTTTGGAAATGTTTGGCGGCAAGGTTGTCAAAGAGTGGCATAACGGAAAGTCCTAATGTACCCTAAATTAATTGAAAATTTATTAGAACGTTTATCGAAATTACCCGGTGTAGGCCGCCGCAGTGCCGAGCGCATCTTATTTTGGATGTTAAGCCAGGATGAGGTCGAGGTTAAGGGCTTGGCGCAGAGCATTATTCAATTGAAGGAAGGCCTACGTTTTTGCAAGCAATGCAATCATTTAACCGAGACTGAGCTTTGTTTAGTTTGTGCAGATGCTAACCGTGAGCGGAAGGTTATTTGCGTGGTCGAAAGCCCCAAAGACTTATTAGCGATTGAACGCACCGGCTCTTTCCGTGGTCTTTATTATGTGTTGTTAGGGAATATTTCACCGGCAGATGGCCGCGGCCCGGATGATTTAAATATCGCGAAACTGTTTAGCCGTATTAAGGATGAAGGCATTGGCGAAGTAATTATCGCCACCGACCCGGATGCCGAGGGTGAGATGACCTCGCTGTATTTAAGCAAGCAATTAAAACCCATGGGGATTAAGGTTAGCCGTATTGGTTTAGGGATTCCGGTGGGCTCTGCCGTTGAGTTCGTCGATCTCTCGACGCTCACCATGTCCTTGAATTCAAGAAGAGTGGTTGACTAGTAAAGATTTTTGTATATAATAATTATTCGTTCTATAAATAGATTTTATTCCCCTGTAACTCAGTAGGTAGAGTGAGTGGCTGTTAACCACTATGTCCGAGGTTCGAGCCCTCGCGGGGGAGCCATATAATAAAAAAGACCATCAGATTTTTGATGGTCTTTTTTATTGTTAATTGGAGCTTAATAATGCGGCGGAGGCGTTTCGTCTTCTGGGCGTTTGGTCAGATGGCCGCTCTCGAATTGCTCTTTCATCGCCTTTTGGCGGGCTTCAAGTTGGTAAAGACGTTTGCTTAAGTCAACAATAACCTCATTCAATTCATCAATAAGCTTATCTTGGTAAGCGCTCTTGCGTTCAAGTTCGATCAGTCGTTCTTCCATTTGATTATTATAGAATAATTTTACGGCGATGTTAAGGGATTTGCAAACAGCTTTTTTTGTTGAGACTGCCCAGAAACTAGCGGCAGCTAATATCGAATAGAGAAATTCTAGGACGGGAGCTTAGGAGGTCTTAAAAAACCTTGATGTTTTCTTGAAAGAATAAGTCGCATCTTTTATAATCATAGTAATAAATTAAGAAAGCTTAAACAAGGAGACGATAACGTGGAAAAGACCAAAAAAGTAGATACGGCATTTGGTTTGGGGGCGATTATTATTTTAGTAATTACGGCATTTGTCTTGTCTGACGTAAGTTCTAAGCGGGTGAATGAGCAAAAAGAATATGAAGCAAATATGAGTGCCTTATTGCAGCGCAAGAACGATAAAATCCGTATTTTATCTGCCCAATTAGCGGCTAAAGAGCAAGATATTGCAAATTTACAGAAAACCTTACAAGATGCCAAGGCTAATCTTGAAGTTGTTAACGATAAATTAGTGGAACCGGAACCAGTTCCAGCCCCGGTGATGCCCGCAGAAATCAAATAAGATCGTTTGAAGTAAAAAGAGCCATTCCTTTTTAGGGATGGCTTTTTTTATTATTTGTAAGATAATGATGAGCTTATGAACGAACAATTAAAAGAAGAAATCAACCGCAGGCGAACCTTCGCGATTATTTCGCACCCGGATGCCGGTAAAACCACCTTAACGGAGAAATTACTGCTCTATGGTGGCGCCTTGGATTTAGCCGGTTCGGTGACTGCTAAAAAGAAACAGCGCGAGACCGCTTCTGATTGGATGGAGCTTGAAAAAAAGCGCGGTATTTCCATTTCATCGACGGTTTTGCAATTTAATTATCAAGGGTATCACTTAAATCTGCTAGATACCCCCGGGCACAAGGATTTCTCTGAAGACACCTACCGGGTCTTGATGGCCGTGGATGCGGTGATCATGGTGATTGATGCTGGTAAGGGGATTCAAAGCCAGACGCGTAAATTATTTGAAATTTGCCGCAAACGCGGGGTGCCGATCTTTACCTTCATGAATAAGCTCGACCGTTCCTCGAAATCACCATTAGAGCTCATTGATGAATTGGAAAAAGTATTAAACCTGCACGCCTATCCAGTCAATTGGCCCTTAGGCAATGGCCCTGATTTTAAAGGGATTTATGACCGCTTCAATAATGAAGTGCATTTATTTGAGCGGGTGCCGGGTGGAAAATATAAGGCGCCGGTGTCCGTGCATGATTTGTCTGACCCCT
>CAYNTZ010000149.1:0-4674 GCA_964400365.1 uncultured Planctomycetales bacterium
TCTACAATATCTTTATTATCAAAAACCCGTGCGACAATGCAATGCACATAACGGGACAAGGTCTTGGCTACATCATGCGTCGTCTCGCGCTTACCGAGGCTGATTTCATCTGGACCCAGGTATAGGCTATGCCCGCCTAATTCATGCACACCCACAGAGAAAGAAACCCGGGTGCGGTTCGACGGTTTTTGAAAAACCAAGGCCACGGATTTGCCCTTTAACTGCTGGCCAATCTTACCCTTTTGCTTCTTAATTTTATCCGCTGAATTAATCAGGCTTAACACTTCTGCCGAAGAATAATCCAATAGTGTAATCAAATCACGTTTCATACACCCACCTTTTTATCTTGTGCCACGCCAACAGCAGCTATTGCCTCGTCTAAAATATGCACGGCCCGATTAATTTGCCGGCGGGTCACATTCAAGGCTGGCATGATGCGCAGGACATTGCCTTGCGTGCAATTAATAATTAAACCCCGGTTTAAACATTCTTTAAAAATCTGTGAGCCGTCGATCGTCAACTCAACCCCGATCATCAATCCCTTGCCCCTCACCTCTTTGATAATCGCATACTTGGCCTTCAACGCTTCAAGTTCGCTCATCAAATAAGGCCCCATCATTTTCACGTTAGGCATAATCTTATCAGCATAGATAGCCTTAATCACCCCTAAGGCAGCCTTGCACACCAAGGGAGAACCGGCAAAGGTTGAGCCGTGCATGCCAGGCTTAAAAACATCAGCCAATTCTTTTTTAACGATCATGGCGCCAATCGGCAAACCACCGCCTAAGGCCTTGGCTAAACACATAATGTCCGGCGTAATGCCATAATGTTTAAAAGCAAAAATCTCACCCGTACGTGCCATGCCGGTTTGCACTTCATCGGCGATTAACAAAATCTTCTTAGACGCACAAATCTGACTTATCGCATCCATATATTCCTGGGTGGCCACATTAATCCCACCCTCGCCTTGAATCAACTCGAGCATGATGGCCACCGTCTTATCTGTTACTGCCGCCTTGATGGCCGCAATATCATTAAAGGGCACATACTTGAAACCCGGTAGCACCGGTTGAAAAGCTTCTTGGTATTTCGGCTGACCAGTTGCGGTCACCGCACCCATGGTCCGCCCATGAAAGGAATTCAAGGTCGTGATAATTTCAAAACGCTTACCTTCGCCATAAGCCCGCGCAAATTTAATGGCCGCTTCATTAGCTTCTGCCCCGCTGTTACAAAAGAAAATCTTGCCTGGGAAAGAAATCCGAATCAACTCTTTCGCAAGCTTAGCCTGAAATGGATTATATAAATTGTTAGGGATATGAATCAATTTCCCAATCTGCTCACGCACCGCACCCATCACCTTAGGGTGACAATGACCTAGATTACTCACCCCCCAGCCTGGAAAAAAATCTAAATACTTTTTCCCATGCACATCCGTCAACACCGAGCCCTTACCTTTAACAAAAATAATCGGCTGACGTGTATAGGTCGTCAGTATATTGTCGTTATATGAATTAAAAATTTCTTCTGCTGTCATCTTAACCTTTAATAATCTGTGTACCAACCCCTTGGTCGGTAAAGAACTCTAATAATAAGGCATGCGGTAAACGGGCGTCGACGATGTGGGTTTTATGTACCCCTCCACCCAATAATGCCTCCACACAACCACTTACCTTTGGAATCATGCCGCCGGCAATCACACCGCTTTTAATTAGTTCATCCACTTCCGTTAATGTTAAGGTCGAAAACAAGGTGCTGATGTCTTTTAAATCACGCATCACACCTGGCACATCGGTTAACAAGACCAGCTTCTCGGCCTTCATGGAATTCGCAATCGCAGAGGCCACTTCATCGGCATTCACATTATGCGGCTGCTTCTCCACCGTCACGCCCATGGGCGAGACCACGGTGATCTGCCCCTTGGATAAATGTTCTTCCAAATGTTCCTTATTCACCGAGGTAATGGTACCTACAAAGCCTAGATCCTTCACCGACTTTTTCTTCTTCACAAAGATAATATTCTCTTGGCCCTTTAGACCTGTCACGTCACCTTTTAACGCCTTGATTTCCTTCACAATAGTTTGATTAAGCTTCTCTAACTCTTCGCCAACAATCCCTAAGGTTTCCTTATCAGTGACACGTATACCATCAACAAATTCACTCTTTAATCCCTTTTCCTTCATGCGTGCGGAAATGTGTGGCCCGCCGCCATGCACGATAATAATGCGAATGCCCACATAGGATAGAAACACAATGTCTTGAAGCACATTATGGCGAATCTTGGGATCATCCAAGATGCTCCCGCCGTATTTAATCACGAAGATTTTTTTACGGAACTCGTGAATATACGGAATTGCTTCAATTAAGACACTGGCTTTTTTAACAATGGCATCCATTAATTGTACTCACCGTTAATCTTCACATAGTCATAAGAAAAATCACACGTATAAACAGTAGCCCCTGCCTTACCTAAACTTAATTGCACCGTAATTGAAATATCTTTCTTATCGAAGGGCGAAAAGGTGATTTTCATATTATTCTCATTGATTTTATTAATCCCTAAAGACCCAACAGCAGCTCCGACTCGTCCCCAATTAGGATTGCTCCCAAAAGCGGCGGTTTTAACCAAGGGTGAGTTGGCAATAGTCTTAGCAATTTTCTTGGCTTGCACGTCGTTAGCCGCACCCTTCACATGGATGGTCACAAATTTTGTTGCGCCTTCACCATCGAGGACAATTTGCTTGGCTAAATAAATGCTTACATATTCTAAAGCTGCATAGAACTTTTTAAAGGAAACATCTTCCTTCGTAATAGTTTTGTTACCAGCCAAGCCATTAGCTTGAACAGTGACCATGTCATTGGTGCTCATGCATCCGTCAACGGTGATACTGTTAAATGATTTATCATTAGCACGGGATAAGGCTAATTTCAACATCTTAAGCGAAATGGCCGCGTCCGTGGTGATAAAACCCAACATGGTCGCCATATTCGGCTCAATCATGCCGCTACCCTTAGCACAGGCACCAATAGTCACCGTCTTGCCACCAAGGACGACTTGCACGGCGATTTCTTTTTTTACCAAGTCGGTGGTCATAATCGATTGGGCAAATTTCTCGCCGCCTTGATCTGACAAACCTTTAACTAAATCATTGGCCGCACTCACAATTTTATCGTAAGCCAAGGGCTTACCGATAATGCCCGTTGATGTGACAATCACATCATTAGGCTTGGTGCCGTGAAGCAATTTGGAAATCAACACCGTTGAATCCTGGGCGTGTTTCAAGCCCGGCGCACCGGTATAACAATTGGCATTACCGGAATTAACTAAGACCGCCCGCCCCTTACCCTTCTTAATATGCTTCATGCTCACCACTAATGGCGCTGCTTTGATGGAGCTTTTGGTAAACACGCCAGCCGTAACCGCATCGACGGTGGACACAATAAGCCCTAGATCAAGCTTGCCGGAACGTTTAATCCCCGCGGCAATACCGTTAGCTAAGAATCCTTTTGGCGCTGTTACGCCACCTTTAATCGTCTTCATATCAATCCCTCGACTTCATTAAATCCATAGATAATATTCATATTTTGCACAGCCTGGCCAGCAGCACCCTTGACGAGATTATCAATCGCCGAGGTAATGACCACCATCTTTTTATCTGGGCTAAGCGCAAAACCTAGATCACAAAAATTCGTGTAAGCGACATTCTTAATTTCCGGCTGAACGCCTAACGGCAACACACGCACAAAGGGTTCAATCTTATAGAATTTCTTATACAGCGTATGCAATTGATTAGCTGTAATCGGCTTAGCTAACTGCACGTAAATCGTATCTAAGATACCCCGGTTAATTGGTAGTAAATGCGCCACAAAATGCACGCCCACCGACTTGCCAGCAAGTAGAGTTAAATACTGATTAATCTCCGGGCTATGCTGATGACTTAATACTTTATACGCTTTAAAATTCTCATTCACTTCAGCAGACAACAGGCCAACGGACGCCTTGCGTCCTGCCCCAGAGACCCCGCTTTTGGCATCAACCACGATGGATTGAATATCATCACGGGTCGACACCAAGGGCGCCAAACCTAAAATCGCCGCCGTCGGGTAACACCCGGGATTGGCAATAAAGGAAGCCTTCTTAATCTTGGCCCTAAACAGCTCCGGCAGGCCGTAAATCGCCTTCTTTAAATTAACCAGGTCGGTATGTTTATGGCCGTACCAGGTTTCATAGGTCTTGATATTCTTCAAGCGGTAATCCGCGCTTAAATCAATCACCGTTAAACCTGCCTTTAACAAGGCTGGGGCCACATGCATGGATTCGGTGTGCGGCAGAGCTAAAAAGATACAATCACATTTAGCCGCCGCTTCTTTAATATCAAATTTCTGGCAAACTAAGCTAGTGCGGTTAAGAAATTCCGGGTAAATTTCGACCATGGCGCCTTGGGTATTATTGGCCGCCACATAGGTAATGCGTACCTGCGGGTGTTTTAGCAATAGAGCAAACACTTCCTTGCCCGTATAGCCGCTGACACCAACGATACCAACCCGAATTGCCGCTTCTGAATTATTGTTTGTCATCTTATTTTCCCGTCGGGCAAAGCCCGTTAAATAATCCTTAAATGATAAATAAAAAAGCCTATCTCGTCAACGTATTTGTGAAGGGAGATAGGCTCTTTT
>CAYNTZ010000150.1:0-4667 GCA_964400365.1 uncultured Planctomycetales bacterium
AGTTTTAGCTCTGAAAAAGTGGAGAAAATTAAGCAAAAACTATAAAAATTTAAGGGGTTTTTAGAGCATTATTATAAACGACTAACTCCCCGGCATATTTGCGACGTAATTTACGCACCATTACTCTTAGAAGACCATCTTCAATAATTTCTCCCCCTTTTAAGGAGGAAACCTTTTGACTGCACCAGTCGGAGAGACGCTGATTGGAAACAGCTAGGTCAGGACGCTCTTCTTTTAAACCCATTGTTTCGATTAAATGTTTCATCATTACCCCACCACCCACGACCCATCCTCCCGTATAACGGTGGATATAATTAGGTAGGCGGTCAAATTCATCTTCAATGTCCCCGGTCATTTCTTCAATAATATCTTCCATGGTGATCATGCCCACTGGTTCTTGGGTCGCATTAACCACAATGGTGATGTGAGCTTTTTCATGGATCATGATTTCTAAAGCTGCTGAAAGAGATGTTTTTTCATCAATGAATTTAATCGGTCGAATAATCCCTTCGATGGAAGGGTTTTCTGGGTTTAATTTAAGGGCAGATACAATATCTTTAAAGTTAATATACCCTTTAATAATCCTTCTCTCTCCTTCCAAGATATAAACAGGAAAACGCGTATGCATGTCCATATGCGCATGTAAAAGCGCATCACCTAAGGAGGCGTTTTGAGCAATCATTGAAATATCAGCTAACGGAGTCATGGCCGAAGACACCGGGCGATGGGAAAGTTGAGCTGCCGCCATTACAATTTTTTCTTCACGCGCCCCGATTAGTCGTGAGGTGCGGGCCAAGGCTGCGGCCGCATTAAATTCATGCAGGCTTGGTATTTCTTGTGCCCCATCTAAGCTGGCTATTTTTTTATCAACTAAACGCACAATGAATTTAACAAACTTCTCAACCACTGCAATAAACGGATAAGCTATCCAACAAAAGGCTTTCATGCAAGGAGAAAGCACCAAACACACCCGTTCACGATGGTTAATGGCAATCATTTTTGGAATCAGTTCCGCAAAGACAATAATTAACACGCTTAATGGGATAACAAAGATTAATAATGATAGAATTTCAGACCAAAACGTATCCAAGCCATAGGTGGCAATCAAATACGGTTCAAGCCAATCAGCGACACCAGCCCCACCCGTTGCTGCCGCAATGGCACCAGCTAAGGTGATGCCTAATTGCACCACCGCTAGGCTCGCCTCCATGTGGTCCTTCATATAAAGTGCATCAACCGCGCCTTTTTCATTCTTGGAAACCAATATAGCCAAGCGAGCGCGGGAAATCGATGCCAAGGCCATCTCATAACCGGCAAAAGCAGCGTTAATCAACAGCATGATACCTATAAAAACAAACTCATTTAATAAATGCATAGGTTAATAGTATAGCAGAAGAATAGAGACTTTCATTTGCTTGTGATTAAAAATTATTGACAATCCTATCAACAATCTTGGCGCTACCCGACGGCATCGGATATTGGTGCAGTTGTTTCAAACTAACCCATTGATGCGTCGCATCTGTTTTGGGGAATGCCGCTAACTGACATTCAAATACTGATAATCGGATACGAAATTGGGTGTAAAAATGCGTTACATCAAATAAATGCTTAGATTGAAGTGCCGTTACATTAATCTCTTCTTGCAACTCACGCTTTAATGCCGCGACCTTTGTTTCTCCTTTTTCAACCTTACCTCCGGGAAATTCCCATAAATCAGCCAACATTCCCTTGGAAGGCCGCTGTTGAATAAAATACTTGTTACCCTTTTTTATAATAGCAATCACTGCTTCAATATCTGTAATCATTTTTTTCTTAGGGGTCGGGATAATTTCCTGTTTGCCCTCTTTGTAAGCCAGGCAATATTTAGATACAGGGCATAAAATACATACCGGCTCCTTGCTGCGGCATACAAGGGCCCCTAATTCCATCAAGGCTTGATTAAAATCCCCCACCTTCTTTGATGGTAAGACCTTATTTAAATAAATATTAATTTGTGCATCTTGTTTAGTATCAGCAAGCCCTTCAATACACAATAAACGCATCACCACCCGACGCACATTAGCATCGATGATGGTTAAGGGCAGATCATAGGCAATGCTTAAGGTTGAACCCGTCGAATAAGGTCCAAACCCTGGCAAAGCCCGCACCAAGGCGGCATTTTTAGGTAGAACTCCTTTATATTGAGTGGAAACAATTTGTGCAGCCTTATGAAGATTACGTGCGCGGTTATAATAGCCTAAGCCCTGCCACATTTTCAGAACATCATTAATATCTGCCTTAGCCAAATCATGCACGGTGGGAAATTTAACCAGCCAACGCTTGTAATAGTCAATAACTGTTGACACCGTGGTTTGCTGGAGCATCATTTCAGAGACCCAAATCGCATACGGGTCCTTGGTGTGACGCCAAGGTAGGTCACGCTTATGCGTATTGTACCAGCGCAATAAATCAGGGGCGAAATTCTTAAGCATGGTTGATCAGGTCAACAAAAAGGTTGGCAATCTTAGGGTGTTGGCCAACGGGGGTAGTAATATTGAATTTTATATTGGGATGCTTTTGCTGAGCTGCATTAATAATAGACGGAATATCTTCATCCACATGCCGGCCAGCATTTAAGAAATTTAATAACACGATAATTTGCGTAGCTCCCTTGCTGATACAGCGCTCAATACCCTCAGGAATACCTGGGCTTTCAATTTCCAAAAAAGCAAATTCAAATAAAGCCTCACTGACTTGGCTTTTTAAAATTTCTACTAATTGGGCTACTTCTTGCTTAGTTCTTGGTGAACGGCTCCCATGACTAATCAGCAGGATGGCTTTTTTCATGAATATTTACGCATCAAAGGTTCTAAGAGGATATGGCGATAATTGCAATTGTGCGACATAGCCAAACCTAAACGGCGAGGAAACATGGCAACCATCTACATAAACCACTCCATCACGCATTAAGGAGGTGATTTGTAACACCTGGCCCGGCTTAATGACGCCACCTTTTAATTTGTAAGCTGTTTTTAAACCTTTATATAATTCACGCGGCATAAATTGCAGGTTCTTGCTTGCAGGATCAAGCGCTGGTGCTCCAGCTGAATGAATCGCCCCAGTTGAACCGGCTGCTGTTGCCACCCACACGCCGGAAGAACGCTGCTCTTCTTTCTTGCTTCCCAAAGAAATATGATAACGGCTCATTGCCCCTGGATTAGTATGACAAAACAAACAATCATTAAGCACTGTCCAGGAACGCTGCTTATCGCTTAAGGTCAGTGACATACGTTGGAAATATTTAATTTTTGCCTTATTAGCTATAATATTATCTAATAAGCTTTCAAAATTACGCGTATGGGACACACAAAAACGGCCAACACTCCAATTAGGATCCGAATTAACTCCCAAAATCATCTGGTCCTTAATATGCCTGGAAGCTTCTAAGAAGGTTCCATCACCACCGATAGTAATAATAAAATCAAAACGGCTATAATCAATCTTTTTACCTCTTGAGGAACATTTAAAATTAAGCTTACGGCTTTTAAGCACCGCTTGAATGTATTCAAGGGTCCAATAATGCGTTTCATGGGTACGGCGAAAGCGCTTGATGTCATTGGAATTAAAAAGCCCCTCTAGGGGCTTAAGCCGTTTAGGATCTGTAAGGAAATAAGTTTTGTAAGTGCTTATCTTATAAAGGACAAGTATACGCATTGTTAATACCCTAAATAATTTGAAATTTGTTTATAGTTTAAAAAGACCTTATCTGCCTGAGTCAAATAGCGCCTGGGCAGGGATGTTTCAATAGCAATGCATTTAATGCCTGCAGCCTTGGCTGAACGGATCCCAAAAGGCGCATTCTCTAACACGATAGCCTCTCCTGGCCTTATATTCAAATGTGCCAAGGCTCTCAAATAGGGCTCTGGATGAGGCTTGCCATTTTGCACATCACAACCACAAACAGTCGCATGAAAACAATCCCATAAATCTTCAGGCAATAAACGTTTAGCCTCATGGCGTGATGTACCTGTCACAAGCGCTAATAATAATTGACGGCGCTTTAAACCCTTAATAAAAGAACGGCTGCCCGTAATAAACCGGCGCTTGAATATTTCCTTAAATAATTCTTCTTTTTCTTTTAAGAGTTTTCTTGCCAATGCTTCATCAAAAGCCTTACCCTGCTCAGTAAATATCTCCCTGACGCTATCAATACCTTTTTGCCCTTCACGCGTATAAATATCTTCATGGGTAACATGAATACCTTGGCGTTTAAATATTTCTTTCCAAGCTTTAAAATGATACGGCATGGTATCGGTAATAACGCCGTCCATATCAAAGATAACGGCTTTAATCAATGTATGCATTGGGATATTATGACTTGCGATTTTTGCGTTTTTGCTTTTGCAATTGGCGCATTTTCTTGATTTTATCTTTTTGTTCTTTTGAAATTCTCTTGAAATGCTTTTTTTCATCAGTTATTTCTTTTAGTTCAGCTTTCTTCTCCGCTTTTTTCTTTTTAATTTTCTGCTGTTCTTTATGTTTAATTGCAGCAGCTTCCTTAAGGCGCGTTTTTTCAGCCTGTGTAAGCCTTAAACGCTCTTCCTTATCTTTAACTTCCTGGAGCGCCAACTGCTGATGCCAATCAGTTATGAGAGCTGCACGT
The DNA here is from genome assembly GCA_964400365.1 of uncultured Planctomycetales bacterium. Lineage (GTDB taxonomy): Bacteria > Omnitrophota > Gorgyraeia > Zapsychrales > Fredricksoniimonadaceae > CAYNTZ01. The sequence continues at coordinate 4,643 of CAYNTZ010000150.1, forward strand.
GGGGGATAGGTTGTGTCATCCCAGT
>CAYNTZ010000151.1:0-4594 GCA_964400365.1 uncultured Planctomycetales bacterium
GGATTCATCCCTTAATTGGCCCAATACGCTCATGGTACGCGTAGCATCCATGTTTAATAAATGAATATACTTGTCAATATACACCTGTGTTAAATACTTTATCTTTGCTTCCGATGGTGACAAGGGGGCCATGGCCTCTGGCTTTTCCCTTACATCATGAAATAATTTTTCCTTTGGATCAAGCGCTACTGACTTTTGCCCATTGCCATTGATCTTACGCACCTTAACAGCTTCCATTAAAGGGATGGCATTATCATCCAGCCAATGCGCTAATAAAAAACCTAACTTCTCTAAAGAAAATTTCCCAGGAAAGACTTCTTGGATATACCGTAAAATATAGGGATGCAGTTTCCCCTCATTATCCACCACCAGTTCAAACATCTGCGCTTCCTTCATCAAACGTTCAAATTCCTGGCGCATCTCATCGGTAATCGCCTCGTCAATGGACGTATAGCGGTGCTCCTCGCTATCACGCACCAATAAGGCATCGGGTAATCGGTTTGCATCTTTCTCCCACTTCTCTAATTCATGGACCTTGTAAACAATCTGACCAGTTTGTTGATCTACGCCTAAGACGCAAACAATATTCTTATTACGCAATTGTATCGGGATATTCACCGTGCTTACCCGCCCATGCTCCCGCACATCAAAGGTCACCGCGCTGGTTTGCTCCTTCTTGAATTCAATGATATCCGGCGCCTGGATAAAATGGCCCTGCGCCGTGCGGCGGCCATAGGCATAATCAATGAAGGCCAGGCGGTCAAAATCAACCGGAACACTGCGCCATAATATTTCTTCTTGCAGGGCATAGGAAGCAATAGCCACTTCACGCCCGCGCGCATCATAAACAAAAAGCTTCACATAAGCCCCATACTCTTTATGATCATCCAAACGCGCAAAGATAAGTGTCTCTTCATTAACCGGCACGCCTGCCGCCTGCATGCGTGCTAGGGCCTTGGCATCCAGACTAAAGGCATGGCGCGGATGATGTGCTGATTCCTGTTGAACCATGAGCTGCCATTGATCGCCTGCCTTGGTAAGCCGTCCCTGATAAGCGCGCCCTTGATTCTTTAATTCTGCCTGCCCGTTTAAGAAAGACACCAAATCCCATCTTGCCAAGTCAATGACCTGCCAACGCCCGTTAAGAATTCCGAAGGCAAATAAATCAGCACCAACACCATTCTTTGAGACATCCAAACGGTTGATTTGCAAGACCATCAGCTGCGGGTGATTAGCATCCCGTTTGATCGTCCCCACGATCTTCTCCTGATCTTGCAATTTAAAACGCTGCACCACTGCCTTAGGGATATTAAAAATAATTTCTTCTCCACCATTAACAAAAACCACTGTCCCCTGCCCTGTTTCCTGGTGGATCGACACCCGCCCCTCTTGATAACTCCAGCTATGCCCTGCGGCCCTAACTTCCTTTAAGCGCCCTTCTTGCATCTGCTTTAAATCCCATATAAAAGGATTAATTAATTGAAAAGCCTCGCCTGCCCTCGCCTGGGCCCAAACCCTAGATGGGGTCTCTCTGCCCGCTTGCAGATTATATTCCAAGATTAACAAGCCATGATTAGGATCAGCTGCCACCTCAATGCGCTTGCCCGGCGCTTCAAATACCCGTCCAGGAACAGCAAAGATCTCCCCTTTCATCACGGCGGTGAGCTCATCATACGTCAAAGGCTTGGGGATTAATTGCCCCTCTTCATTTAAATGATCCTCATACTGGCCTGGGTATAAAATCTCCGCCACACGCAAGATGCTGCGGTGAAACGCCTGCTGCCACATGGAACCTAAGCCATTATCAAAAAAGAAGCTGCCGTTTATCTTACGCAGGTCATTGACTCCTTTGGATTGAAAAACAAAACGGATCAAGATCAGCGACCTTGCCAAACCCTTTTGCCCTTTAAAGAAATTCCTGGGATAACGTGTGGCCGGCACTTCTTCATCATCATCGTCGATGTCAATCTTGCGGTGATAATACTCCAAAACCTGATAACGCATTTTCTCATCCGCGCTCCATTCTTGGTAAGAACGCCCTGGGCTTAAGAAATATTCCTGCCAAGGCTTAACATCTTTACCGATCCCATTGAAGAAATTCTGCCTTTGCAGGATCCGTTCCAGGAAAAGTGACTGCATGGGGGAAAGCTTAATCCCGAAAGAAATATATTTTCTCATCGTCTCAATGGACCGCTTTTCCTGTTCATCAAGCAGGGCATGTTCATTAATACTGTTGAGCTTATCTTCAGTTCTGGCTAATGCCTTAATATTACGGTTAGAAGGCTTCCTCGATAAAATGATAAATTTATTGTGGGAAAGGCTGTTAAAACGGTAGCGTAGTAGCCGGGCCCAAAGGGCCAACGGCGGCTCTCCCTTGGCTATATCCTCTAAACCATAGCGGTAAACCTGCAATAAATCTTCACCTAATGCATTCTTAAAATAAGGATCTTCCGTTAATATCTTCATGCGTTGAAGTAAGACTTCAACGCCGCTTGAACGCCCATGGGAAATATGGTCAACGATGGTTGATAACTCATCCGGGTAATGAATGCTACGCAACACCGGATTAAACTTATAAAGCACCCGACGCTCCGGTCGTATAACAGCGGCGATTTCAGGGCGCTGGGAAAATTCCCAAGAAGCCGTTGATACCAAGATGCTGGTCGCCTCTAATCTTTCCTGCAAAGGGGTTAAGCCCTTGATGAGCTCTTCCATCAACAACAGCCAATTAAAGCCAGCATCATCCTTGGTATAATCCAGATCCAGGTACTCAATAACCAAATTGCGCTCGCCCCTGTTTACACTGTTACGGGCTGAAACTAATTCCATGGCGCCGATGCCGGCACCGGCCTCATCCTTAATCAGGTAAACAGCCAGGTCAGGGTATAACAATTGATCCGCCAATTTATCTTGTGCGCGCGCGGAAGGGCGTTTGACATACTCACGCAGTTGATCCAGGCTTTTAACCTGTTCAAACCGCAAAAGCCGTCCATTAATATCCAATGTAAAATCCTGCGCCGGCAAGAATGACAGTTGCGCCGCCGATGCCCCATAATATCCTACTATCCGTTCTTCTAAACCATTAGCATCAGCTATGTTCTTGCCGCTGTCATAAACAGGTTCTATGCCCGTTACGCCCTCGTTTAAAAATACCGCATAACGCTCAAGGCCCTTCTTAAAATTATCAATCAGGCTCTTTTGGAATTCCACAAAGCGTTCAAATTCACCGTTATCTGCCTGGGGCGTTAAATCTTCTCCCTTAGGTGAACGCTGTCCCCAGCCGCGCTCCTTAACACCGCGCAAGGTCATGTCATCTTCCCACACCGTCTTGATATCCACCGGTAATTTATGCCACCAGTTAAACTGACCTGGCACCTGATAGGTTGAAATCATCTGATTCCTGGCAATCACCCCATCGCGGTAATTCCAAAGCGCTGCCGCATAAATCTTATTAACACCTTCGAGAGGAATAGATTGGCGGGCAATATTAAAGGTGTCTCCGGACACCACGTTATCATCGACCAATAATATTTTTCTTCCCGCGGGCAGTATCTGGCTAAAAACCTTAATAATTTCCCTATCCTTTTCATTAAAGGTCTCTAAATCCAATTGTCCCTTCACCAATAATTCCGCCAAGCTAAACCAGTGCTTGGTGCTTTTTAAAGAATCCTGATTGGTCTTAACACTCAGTGGCAATAAATCAACCTTGGTCTTTAAGCCTTGCTGAGCAATAAAGGCATCAATGGCCCATTTCATGGGACGGGCACCGCTGTCTATTAAGATAATCTGGTCAGGCTTTTCCTTGAGGATAAACTTTAAGGTGGGTTCAAGGAAGGCAAAGAGATTTTCTTCGTTCACTTCAAAATAATAACGGGTTTCCTGCATGCGGGTCTTTTGCTCACGTATGACCAAAAGCCCATCCACATAATAACTCATCATGTGCTTGGCATTATGCGGGAAGAAATACCTGAAGAAATGCGCAGCCAAGGGTAGCCATTTCTCGCGTATGTCACCGGGAAGTTCTAGGCCGTTAATATCATGCATTAACCGCCCTGTTTCCCTTAAGAAAACAGGCAATACCTCATCAGCACTTTTACTGCCGGTAAGATCATCTAATCGCAATTGATCAATATAAATCACTGTCTGATTTAACAGATTAATGCGCTGTTCAATGGACAATTGCGGATCCTGCATTAATTCCAACACATTAATCAGGGCCTCCCGCGCCTTTACATACTCCCGGCTTTTGATATACCGCGCGGTTTCTTTAAAATAATATGCCGTACTTTTCCATTGTTCGGGACGATTATTCTCATAGAAACCAACATGAAAATTCTTAAGGCCGGTTTCTTGCTTAATACCCCTTGCCTCTGCCGCCAAAACAGAACGCTGGTCATTATCAATATACAAAACAGCCACGTCGGATAAACTCTCTTTTGCTGTATCCCTCCTGGCCTGTTCCAATTTAATAATACGCTGGGCCTTAGCTAAAGGCGCATGCCGCCCGACGTAGGAAACAGGAATATTCACATCCATTTGGCGAAGGATTTCTCCTACCCTGTGCCTTGATCTAAAGGCCGCACGGGCGGTCAAT
>CAYNTZ010000152.1:0-4524 GCA_964400365.1 uncultured Planctomycetales bacterium
AATCCATTGCCAGGCTTATCCATGTTAACGTCGAAGATGTTATCTTAGGCAATAGTGCTACCTACGGGATTCACTTATTAGCTAATGGGCTGCCGTTAAAGGCTGGGGATGAAATTATCCTCATGCAAAACGATTTTCCTACCGATATCCTGCCATGGCTTTCCTTGACGGGAAAAGGTGTTAAGGTGCATCAATTAAAACCTAAGCATCATGTCCTAACGGTCGACGAGATACGCTCCAATATTAATCCAAACACAAAGGTGCTTTGCCTTTCCCTGATCCATAGCTTTAGCGGCTGGCCTATTGATGTAGTGGCGATTGGCAATTTATGCCGTGAATATGGTATTCTTTTTGTATTGAACTTAAGTCAGGCTGCCGGGGCCTTTCCCGTTGATTTGGTCAAATTGCCGGTGGATGCGGTGGTCGGGGCTGGTTATAAATGGTTATTAGGGCCTTATGGCACAGGCTTTTGCTGGATGACAAAAAAAATGCGGGACACATTGAATTACCCTCAGAATTATTGGATCGCCTTAATGAATGAAGCTTCCTTGTCAAGCGAGGGGGCTTTAACGTTAAATGACGATCATTCGGCCCGCCGCTACGATGTCTTTGGTACAGCCAATTTCTTTAATTATGTGCCTTGGCGTGCGTCTATTGAATATTTAATGTCTGTTGGCCTTGAAAAAATCCAGGCGCATAATCAATCCTTGGTTGCGCAATTAATCCAGGGTTTAAAAGAAAATAAATATCAGCTGATCAGCCCGCACGGAGAGGATAAGCCCACCAATATTGTGGTGTTTAGCCACCAGGATTCAAGCCGTAATGGGGCTATTGCTGAATACTTAAAATCAAAGGGTATTCATTTGGCCTTTTGGAAGGGGAAGCTACGTGCATCCCCGCATTTATACAATCAATCAACCGACATCCAACATTTAATCAACGGACTTTATGAAACCAACAACAAGTAAGTACATCTTAAAGAGAAAATCACCCATTCACGGTTATGGCATCTTTGCTAAAATTGATATCCCTGCCGGTACCCGTGTGATCGAATATGTCGGAGAAAAGATCACCAAGGCTGAAGCGGAGCGTCGGGGGCCAGCCTTAATCGAATATGCCCAAAACCACCATGAATTAGGCGCTGTTTATCTATTTGTTTTAAACAAGAAATACGATATTGACGGCCATGTCAGCTATAATACGGCTAAATACATCAATCATTCCTGTGACCCCAATTGCGAGACCGATATTATTCGTGGGCATATTTGGGTTATTGCTAAGCGGGATATTAAGAAAGGCGAAGAACTCTTTTATAATTATGGGTATGACCTAGATACCTATGAAGATCATCCTTGCCGCTGCAGCAGTAATCGTTGTGTCAGTTATATTGTTGATGAAGACCATTGGCCTAAGTTGCGTAAACTGCTTGAAAAGAAAAACGCTAAAGCCAGCAAGGGGTGATATAATTTGCCTATGTTAACTAATCTCTTATTAGTCGGTTTAGGCGGATGCTTAGGGTCAATAGCCCGTTATTTAACTGTTGGGTGGGTAAACCGTGTAGCGTTATTTGCCCAATTCCCCTATGGGACCTTGCTGGTTAACGTTCTGGGTTGCTTGATGATTGGTTTTTTAGGCGGTTTAGCAATCAATAAAGCCACTTTTCCAGAGCATTACAGGATATTCCTTTTTACCGGCATACTAGGAGGGTTTACCACTTTTTCCGCCTTTGGTTTAGAGACATTTTACCTGCTACGCAATGCTCAATGGTTTATGGCCTTTATGAATATTATTGTTCAAATAATCCTAGGTATCGGTGCGACAGCTCTGGGTTACTGGATATCTAAAAGTTTTTAATCAAGTCTTAATGCTTGGTTAACCTTTCCTTAACATGCGCGGTGTATATTTAGATAATGGCTAAGAAAAAAATACTCGTTATTGAAGATGACCGCGATATTAGCGAGTTGATTAATTATAATCTTGAGCGAGAGGGTTATGACGTTTCTTCCCTTTATGAAGGGGGGGATGCGGTTGATTATGTCCGTAAACGCCTGCCTGATTTAATCCTGCTTGATTTAATGCTGCCTGAAGTTGATGGTATTGAGATATGCCGATTGTTGAAAAATGATGATACGACAAAGAAAATTCCTATCATCATGCTTACAGCCAAAGGTGAAGAATCGGATGTGGTGGTCGGCTTGCAATTAGGGGCAGATGACTATATCGCCAAGCCGTTTAGCCCCAAGGTGCTATTAGCTAGGATTAAGGCCTTGCTAAGGCGTATTGGCGATCACGGCAAGGCATTATTAGAGGAAAATTCACGGCAATATGGGGAATTAACCATCGATCTTCTAAAGCATAAGGTTTACTTTAACGGGCAATCAATTGAATTGACAAGCATTGAGTTTGATATACTTGAATTTCTTTCCCGCTATCCTGGCAGGGTTTATGACAGGGAACAAATCCTTGATAATGTTTGGAAGGAAGGAAAATTTATTGTTGATCGTGCGGTTGATGTCCATATCCGCGGCCTGCGCAAAAAGTTAGATAAGGCGCAGCACTATATTGAAACAGTGCGCGGGGTTGGGTATCGCTTTAAGGATAACGATTAATGCCTCTATTCTTCACCTGGTTAATGATTGTGAGTGTTGCGGTTTTGTCTGGGTCTCTTGTTGCGTTGTTTTTTCAACGTTTCTATGCCAGGCGGTTGCAGCGTATCGAATACATGACCAAGGAATTAGCCAAGGGTAATTTTTCCAGCCGTTTAAATATCTCAACAAAAAATGAATTAGGTACCCTTTCCCGAAGCCTTAATGAATTAGGCCTGCAATTCCAACAGCGTTTATTAGAAATTACCAATGATAAGGATAGGCTAAAGGCTATTCTCTCTAGCATGGTAGAGGGGGTGCTGGTTGTTAATGCTGATGGAAAATTACAGCACATTAGCCCCAATTTCCGTCAAATGCTTGAATTGCGTTCCTCGGAGGCGCATAACAAGCTTTATTGGGAAATTATCTGGAACCAGGAAATTAATAACACAATTAAAGAGGCGTTAAGCAATAAGCATGCTTTACGCAAAGAAATCCAAATCATTGGTTCTAAAGAAGTTTTTGTTAGCATGCAAATTTCCCCAGTACTTGATTCTGCCGGAAACTTAATTTCATTAGTGGCTGTTTTCCATGACATAACTGAATTAAAAAAATTGGAGAAGATGCGCTCTGAGTTCGTAGCAAATGTATCGCATGAGTTAAAGACGCCATTAACCGCTATTAAGGGATTTGTTGAGACATTGCAAAATGGAGCCAAGGATGATCCAAAGGCTATTGAACGTTTTCTTGATATTATTGCGAAACAGACAGAACGTTTAGAAAACCTGGTTAATGACCTTTTAATCCTTTCCTCAATTGAATCCAAAGAAGTGCGTTTAGAATTGCTGCCCCAAGATTTATATAAGATTATTCATGCTGTCTTTCAAATACAAAAGAACCAATGTGACCATAAGAATCATCATGTTAATATCAGCCTTCCCGATAATCTCCCTAGGGTTTTGGTAGATCGATTGCGCATTGAGCAAGTTCTTATTAATCTAATTGATAATGCAGTTAAGTTTACTCCCCCTGGAGGCAGCATTACAGTTAAGGCGTTTAAACAGGGCGATTATGTTCAAGTGGATATCATAGATACAGGAATTGGTGTTGCGCCAGAGCATATATCGCGCCTTTTTGAGCGTTTCTACCGGGTGGATAAGGCAAGGGCAAAGGATAGTGGCGGCACTGGATTAGGGCTTTCAATTGTGAAACATATTATACATGCCCATCAAGGCCGACTATCAGTAACAAGTACGCCCAATCAGGGATCCACCTTCAGCATCTTTCTCCCCATCGCCCAATAATTAAGTCAAAACCCTTATTATTCTTATTAAAAAATATGCTATACTTTGCCTATGCAGGCATTTAAACATATTAGCGTTGATGGTGTTAGTGATTTAATTAAGACAGGGGAGGTTTCCGTTGTTGATATCAGGGATCCCCAGGCTTTTGAGCTTAGCCATTTGCCAACGGCTAAATCTATTAACGATACAAACATAGATAGTTTTTTATCAGAAACAGATAAGAACAAGCCGCTTATTTGCTATTGCTATCACGGTATCTCCAGCCAACGGGCGGCGGAATTTTTTATTTCCAAGGGTTTTAAGGAAGTCTATAGCATGGATGGTGGTTACGAAGCCTGGAGCGTAAAATATGCTTAAATTGATCATGAGCGGTTTGTTTTTATTAATTTGTACTTGTCCAGCCGTAACTCAGGCTAAAGAGCCAGTATTTAATTTGACAGCTGAGCATGGGCCGAAACTGGAGAGCGCTGATTTTCCTATACGTTATAAATTTGAGAAAGAAACTGGCCGCAAATGGGCTGACACCGTCACCAGCGAAAGCCGCGACAAAGTGAGCGACATGCTCAAGCCACCCAAAGGCGAGAGCGAACTGCGTTGGCGTCACATCAACCATCCGGTCGAGCATGGCGAGGACA
>CAYNTZ010000153.1:0-4465 GCA_964400365.1 uncultured Planctomycetales bacterium
GTTCGTTCTTTCTGGCTTAGAATAGCTTCCTCCTCCTACCCAATATCTCCCATCTGAAGAAATAGCCTCATTTTCAATATAAGCACGTCCAGATTTAGAAGCATGTATAAAACTAGTATCTCCCAGCTCAACAGCTCCCACCCGATCGCCCGTTTGAAAGTCCAAAATAAAATCAGGGTTACCTGATTTTATAAAATCTTCCTCGGTTTTATGAATCTTCCAATACTTACGCCCTGTGATGCCCTGCTTTGATAATTCCTTCTCCGTCACATCACCAATTAGCTGTACCTCTATCGCATTGCTTTCTATTTTATAAATTTGTGTTTTTCTGGTTATATTAAACCTCATACCATATAAGTGGGCACCCCCGCCTGACTTATCCATGTCAATGCTTTCTGTCTCCACTAAATAGTATGGCCCTTGAATCCTGCGGATTGATTTAGCATCCCTCAATCCTGATAAAACCCTGCCTGTGGCGACATTGCGTATGGAGCCGTTTAATACCACATACTCTAAACTGCTGTCTTCAGGGCGCTGATTAGGCGCAACCTCTTCTTGCCCTTGTTTTTTATTAGGATTCCTTGGGTCCACATAAATGAATTTCTTGCCATCTTCGCTGTAAAAAATAAAGTATTTCCCGTCAAAACGGACATTAGGATAAATGGACGGTAGGATGCTAAGCTCTGCTCCCGTTAGGGTGGGATTCTTATTATCAAAAAGATCATACCGGTCATTTTCCTTTGTCCCCCTCACCACAAAGCGAGGATTCTCAACATCATCTGCCTGGCCGGTGATATCGGCAACATACGCCCCCTTATAATAGGCCATCAACAGGCCTGACGCCGCCTGGGTGAACACGAACCGCTCGTTCTTAATTCCAAAAAAGCCAACAACCGGCTTGTTTGAAAAATGTGTCTGAACTCCATTTTCGATGTCGAGCACTACTTCATTGTCCGCGTCTGTACGATCAATCATCACATTAAACACCGGGTGTTGTGATATATCTAAAATCTTATTTTCAAAAGGCCGATATAAGATTTCTTTTCCTCTTACAGTTTTTGAGAAAACATGATAGCCGTCAGCATTAAACCATTCTTCGTGGGTGGCATCCTTAGACAAGGGAGGGTTGATGTCATTGGGTGAAGTGCTAAAGGGTTCCGCAATATCCTTACCAGGATAATAAATCTTTACTGCAGCTCCTTCATTATTTACCCCCAAAATCTCTCGCAACGTTTGAGCAGTAACATTCCCTAAAAGCAATCGCGGCTCTTGGCCTGGGATACGAAAAATCTTAATCACCGCCTTGCCGTCCGCATCCTTGGGTAATTCAACAAATTTCTTGTAACGATGATTGTAAAGCTGAACTTCCCCAGGGCCTGTGGAAAATATGGTAAATAATCCGCTTGAATCTGTGTAGCTTGCCTTAACCCCTTTAACTACCGGCACATATTCCGTACCAATGATTTGTTCGCCTGTAGTGATGTCATAATATCTCCATCCCCTTGCTGCCTCTAGCCCAACCATCCGCGCCTTAGGCCAAACCCGAAGTAGCTCTCCCTTATTAAAACCGTTATGAGGACTTATAACAAATGCTCGCTTTTCTAAATCATAAATAATGACATTGTGATCCCAGTCGGCGGAATATACTTGGATGATTAGATACCGATCATCTACTATTTCCCTAACTACTATGTTAGCTATAACCGAATTTATGATTTTACTGTCTTCTGCACTAAACAAATTCACTGTTTTACCTTCCTTCATGTCAAATACTTCCGTTGGTGCAAATCTTCCCGTAAAAACGCAATATCTATCGTTTAACTTTCTAATATCATTAATATCCGCAAATGTTCTCTCAACAGCAGGTCGGGCACGATCGCCTTCCAACACGTATACTCTAGTCACAAGTTCTTGCACTGTTGGAAATGGGCTTTGATTTACCGTTAACGCATAATAATTGCCGCCTAGGTGTTGAGCTTTCTCAAATCTCAATGCCCGTGGTGGAGGTGGTGTTGGGAGATGCGCCCCTTGTTGCTGGCCTATAGGTTCGAAACTTTCAAGAATGGCATTTCCAGTTTCCAAATTGACCAAGGTCCCATCTACCTCTACATATCTTAACCGTGCATCCGCAGGAACTTTAGGCTTTGGCGCGGCTAATAATCCCTGGGGCATCTCGCTTAAAAACCGGTTAACCGCTTGGGCATCCCAATCATTAGATAAGGTCAAATCAAAGGTCACCGGCACCTTATCCTCTGGCTGATATTGCCTATTAAAAAATTCATAACCAGTCAGCGGGTCTTTTTGCGCGACAATCTTAATGGCCTCTGCCACGGCATTGCGTTCAATGATTTCTTCCGTTGTTAGTTTCCTTGTAGCCTGTATTTCCAAAATTTCTTTGAGCCGCTGGACAATTTGCAAGGGGAGAATCACATAGCCATTGGCCCTAATCACCGGCAGGGCCAGCGAACCGGTGACATCGATTTGCCTTACATCTTGGACTTTAAATCCTGCCAAGGCCTCTTCCTTAAAGGGAATGGCCGCAATCAAGGTCTTGTTGGCAACATCCTTGCCATCAATATCCAGGAATCTTGGATTAAAAATAAAACCGCCCATCTGCTGGATATTTACAGCACCCTGCCAGTCAAAAAGCCCGCTGTTTAAATAGAATGGTTTTTTATCTTGCCCTACATCGATATTTTCAAATCCCTTGCTGTCAGGCAAAAGTATATGCCCGTCGTTCCTTAGCTGTTGAATAGTGGGGGCAATTTGTTTTTTTATCCCTTCTTTTAAGCGATTGACCATATAACGATTTGCTTCATTGCCTGCTACTAAATTCTCTAAACCGATGACAATGGTATTAGCATACCTAATCTTTTCTGCATCAGATCTGTTAGTTGACAGTATCTGCGTCACCATAAATTCAACTGCGTACTCTAAGGCAGAAGGGGCATTGCCCCTTAAGGCAGGAAAGATAAGCTTATCGCGCGCTTGTTGCACATCCATAAAACGGCCGAATTCTAACGCTAACTCTCCCGATACAATGGCTTGCCTATTAATTGCGCCTAAATTGACCTTAATAATAATCTCCCCGTTGCGCACAAAACTGACAACAGGTTCTGCGTTGAGCTTTTCAGCCTTGGTGTCATGAATAACGCGGATAAATTGTTTTTCCGCCCCTAGGCTCGCCTCTGCTTGTTGGGGAGTAAAATCTTCCTTGATCAGCGGATCAGACAATTTAGTCCCGCCTTCGCCGGGGACAAACATCTTAGACAATGTTTCAATGCCCATGCCAACACCATTATCCGTAATGCTTATTTCCTGCGGCGTTAATACGACGGTGATGTGATTGTTGATTTCTGCCTTATGCGCATAACCCGAGGGGACAATATATTCCCTGTCTTCCCATCCATTGACAACTTTATTTTTACCATTAAAAGAGGTGGTCACTTCTATCCCTTCAGAAAATGCAAAGCGGCCATGAATGGATTCATATAAATCATTAAGCGGCACCACATCTGCATTAAGGATTGGGTTTTGTTTAATTAAGCGCACTGTTGTGCCCTTGGGCATCTTAGCTTCTTTAAAAATCTGCACCTTCAACTCACCATCAAGGCGCTGGATCACCAGGCGATGGCCATTGCCTGCTTCTTGGGCGCTAATCACCTCCACATAATCCCCCTCGTCGGATAACCAATCCAAAATTTGTTTTACCCCTTTACCAAATTGACCAATGCGGCCACCTAGGGCATCAATGCTATTGGATATAGCTTCCAAAATTGCCTGCTTCTTGGGATTCCCGCTTTGCTTATCCACCACGGTTTCAAGGCGGATTTCCTCCTCGGTCCCGGCTTTGATTTGCTGAATATCCCCAGCAGAGTACCCCCTGCTGGCTAATTCCTTATACAAATTTGCATAGTCGGTTCCGGCTGGTAAATCACGCCGCAAAAGCCGCTTTTGGGCTTGTAAAAAAGGTATTAGGTCAACGCCATTTTTAAGACGGTACTTCAATCTTTTCTGAAGAGCATCGTCAACGACCGCAACTTTGCTTTTACTAGACATCGCTGAATCAGCCGCTTGCGCAGGGTCAGCGTTAACGCCTATCTCTAACATGGCCCCATCCGCAGGCAAGGCAGCACGCTGGGCAGGGCTCATTTCTTTAACAACGCTCATCGCGCTATTGGCTTGCATATTCGTTGCATTAGACGCCATGGCTAGGCTAACCCCACCAGAAAAATACTTACGCGGGATCATCTCTTGGGTTGATGGGTCGCTTTCTTCCTTGATATAATTGAACACGCCCTTTTTAAAAGCTTGCAGATATTGTTGGTAAATCGCATCTGTGTTCATAGAATCATAACCAACACCAGCAACCTTTTTCTTGTCGGCAAAGTTTTTAGCCACGATGCTGTCTTTGATTTTTTGTTTGTACCAAGCCGCTAAAATTAACGCATGATACACTTGGCGC
>CAYNTZ010000154.1:0-4404 GCA_964400365.1 uncultured Planctomycetales bacterium
CCAAAGGTATCAAAGGCTAACTTTATAATTCCTTGGGCATCGAGATTTTTTGATTTTTCTAAGATTTGATTTATTTTATTTTGCATATTTTTATATATCGTAGGTTAACGTTTTAACCAATTGTTGATGACGGTTGACAATATCCTCAAAGGTAACGGTTTCAAGAGCCTTGATAAAGGTAAGGTCTAATTCATCCCATACCGCTTGCATGGCATCAGCTTTCTTGCCGCGCACCTTCTTCTCGCCTGATGAAAGCCCAAGTCCGCCAAAATGTTTAAACACATCACTTAAACAAATATCCTTAGGGTTCTTAATAAGAACATACCCGCCGGATTTTCCACGCACACTATCCACATAGCCTAAAGACTTTAAGGCAATCATGATATGAATTAAGAACTTCGCAGGTATGCCTTGTTTCTTGCCAATTTCAGCAACCTGACTTGGGGCCGCATTGGCGCCATTGATGGATAATTCCAATAATGCCCTGCAAGCATAATCAATCTTTGCTGGAATTTTCATATCGTATAGTTTGCATTTTGTTTTTCAACAAAAATTTCCCAAATATCACGCCCGACGCGCTTGACTTCTAAAATGGTATGGCCTTCCCGTTCAACTTCCTTGGTCACGGTATCAAGCGCAAGGTTATCGCTTAAGGTTATCTTTAAGATATTATTGGTCGCCATGTCTTCTAAAATCCCTCTAATACGATTTACATGGTCAATATGTTTAATATCCGTTAAATTGACTTCTTCATTCACACGGAACTCCTCAATAAATTTCCCCTCGATATAGGCCTTGGTCTTGGCATATTTAGGCTTATTGAAAAATTCTTCAGCTGACCCATGCTCAATAAGATCGCCTAGGTACATAAAAACCACATAATCAGCCAAACGCTTGGCTTGACGCAAATTATGGGTAACTAGGATAATCGTATAGTCTTTCCTTAGCTCCAAGAGCCGCTCTTCAATCTGCTGGGCGGAAACTGGGTCAAGCGCCGAGGTGCTCTCATCCCCTAGGATAACCTCCGGCTCAATAGCCAAGGTACGAGCCAAGCATAGGCGTTGCTGTTGGCCAATAGACAGGCGCGATGAAGGTGCTTGCAAACGGTTTTTAACCTCATTCCAAAGATTAGCCTGGCGTAGATTCTTTTCTACCAAGGTATCGAGTTTGTCCTTATCATTTAAGCCATGAATGCGAGGGCCAAAGGCCACGTTATCATATATAGACATGGGTAATACCTGGGGCTTTTGTAATAAAAGGCCAAGTTTCTTGCGTAAATGAGTCACCTCTACTTTTGGGTCTAGGATATTCTCACCATCAATCAACACTTCACCCGTAACCTTAACCCCCTCTTGCAATTCAATCAATCGGTTTAGGGATTTTAGCAACGTGCTTTTTCCGCAACCAGACGGACCGATAATGCAGGTAATTTTCTTATCAGGAATATTAAGCGAAATGTGGTTTAAGACTTTAGAAGTCCCATACCAAACATTGACGTCATTAATTTTTATGTGTGTATCTTGGTTCATTTAACGCACCACGTTTTTAGTAAATCGATGTGATAAAAATCTGGCTAAGATATTGATGCCTAAAATCAAAATAGTCAAGACAAAAGCTGAGGCATAACCGCGTTGCTGTACCTCAGGGAATGGCGTTCCTAATTGAAAGAAGATAGCTAACGGCAAGGTCGCGACAGGCTTTAATAAAGACGACGGCAGGGAATCTGTAAAACCAGCGGTAAATAATACTGCCGCCGCATCCCCAATGCCACGGCCAAAGGCTAATAAAATAGCAGTCATAATGCCTGGCAGGGCTTGGCGAAAAATCACTTTAGTGGCGGTTTCCCACATGGTGGTGCCTAAGCTTAATGAGGCTTCCTTTAATTCAAAGGAAATCAGGCGAATCACCTCATCCATGCTGCGCGCTAAGATCGGCATTACTAATAAAGCGATGGTGATAATACCCGCTAAGAGTGAGGCGCGTAAACCTAAAAGCACCATCAGGGAAAAACCAAAGGCCCCGTACACAATGGCTGGTACCCCATAGAGCACATCGAATAAGAAACGAATTGTTTTTGAAAAACGTGAATCTTTGGGCAGATAAAGATTTAAATAAAGCACAATGGGTAAGGTGATGGCAAAGGCCAACGCTGTAGAAGCAAGACCTAAGATTAAAGAACCTAGGATGGCATTTAAGATGCCCCCCTCGGTGCCATAGGCAAAACCGCCTTTAGGCACTTGGGTAATCATTTCCCAGCTCATAGAAGGCAGGCCTTTAATAAAGATGGTGGCAATAATTAAAAAAAGAGCGGACACGACCACCACGGTCGCGGTGATCATTAACCCCTTCATAATCCTCTCTTCCATTAAACGCTTATCCATCTTAATACCCTTTTGATTCCAACCTTAGTAAGATGCCCCAGCCGATCATGTTAAAAATAACGGTGACCAATAATAAAATAAAGGCAGCCATCATGATGGCTGATTCATATAATGGCACCGACATCATTTCCCCGTAGGTGTTGGCAATTAAGGCTGGCAATGGATAGGCTGGGTCAAAAACACCCTTGGGCCATATGCCTAAAGAACAGCCTGCCACCATCAAGACCGCAATGGTTTCGCCAAATGCACGCGAAAGCCCTAAGATAATAGCAGCAATAAATCCTGGCCATGCCCGCTTTAATACAGCCTTTTTAACAGTTTGCCAACGGGTAGCCCCTAGTGATAACGATGCCTCCCTCATTTCAAAAGGAATACCGCGCAACACCTCATCCATAATAGAAAGAATAATAGGTGTTGTCATCACCCCTAACACAATACCAGCCGTTAATACCCCATAGCCGGTGTAATTATCCGACATAAAGGGAAAGAATGCCAAATGCTCCGTAAAAAATGGCATTACATAATCACGTACCAAGGGGACAATGGCCACCACTCCCCACACCCCAAAGATCACCGGCGAAATACCTGCCAATAAATCAATCAGCGGTTTAACGGATTCACGCACCATGCGCGGGGCATATTCGCTTAAATAAATGGCGGTTAAAATACTTAAAGGCACCGCAAAAGCCAAAGCAATTAAAGTCACCCATAAGGTCCCGATAATAAAGGAGGCCAAACCAAACTTATTTTCCGACGGATGCCACTGGGTAGATAATAATATCCCTCCAAAGGACTGGCCGTCTAACACAGGCTTTGCCTTAACAAAAAGGCCGAATCCAATTGTCAGGATAATAGCAATAACAAGCAAGCAGAACCCAAAGCTTAATTGTTTTGCAGCCGTATCTACAAGGCGTCGGTTCATATTAAAATGATGCTAAAGCTTCCTTTATTTCGTCGTCAGTTAATGGCAGGGATGCGCCTACCCTATCTACAATAGCCTTGCCTTCGTCAGATAAGGCAAATTCAATAAAGGCTTTAATTAAAGCATTATTTTTGTCCTTAATAAAGAAATAATTCTCCCTTTTTGCCGGGTATTTGCCTGCCTGTATTATGGCAGCGGCCTCCACCCGGTTATGGATTAACTCATCTTGGTCTGCCTTGCCATTAGAGTTCGCATCAATGGGTAATAATTTGACACCAGCAATAATATTGCCTGCCTTATCAAAGACATAGGAGAAATTATTATACCCAATGCCAATAGGGTCACGTTTGACGGTTTCAAGCAAGCCCGGGTCCCCAAAGATGCCGATGCCTTTTAGGTCTTCTTGTTTTTTACCTAGGAAGGTTGCCCAGCTTGATGCTGCGCCAGAGGCATCGGAACGGGTATAAACATGAATCGGCCGTTTATCCTTATTATTAGCTAATTGCCCCCAAGTGGTAATTAAGCCGCTTACATAGATTTCCTTTAAGGCTTCTTTTTTAACACCGCTGGCTAACAAGTCATTGGCTGAGGTGTTCTTTTCGTTAATAACAGCAAAAACAGCGTCTTTAAGGATTTTAACAGCTGTGATTTTTGTTAACTCGCTTTTATCCGGATCACGCGACACCATGCCAATATCAACCAGGCCGGAGATGGCATCCGCTGCGCCCTTACCTGCGCCACCGGCGGTAATGTCAATCTTAACCCCAGGGTTTTTCTCCTGAAAAACTTGTGCCCAAGCAACCGCTGTGGGGTAGATGGCCCAAGCGCCTGAGATATTTAAAGAACCCTTTAATTCTTCTTGAGCAAAACCTAGACGTCCTGTTGCTAAAAGTATTGTTACTGCTAATAAGCTATTTAATAAGATTTTCATTTTGTGCGCCTTTGCTATATGTCTAAATATTAAATTCTAAATAAATAATATGGACTGTTTTAATAACAGCTTGGGCAGGGGCAACAATAGTAGAAATTCTTAATCATTACTAAGTTAATCATGTAAGTAAGTTTACTATATAAAAAAAATTTGTCAACAAAAACTATAAA
>CAYNTZ010000155.1:0-4400 GCA_964400365.1 uncultured Planctomycetales bacterium
CCGCTTTGGTTTCTTCTATACGGAGCGTTTAAAACGCCTGGAGCCGCCTAAGATTGAAAAGCTAGATCTTTTCTTAAAGGGTTTAAACGAATTAAGCTTTGTTGAGCCCAGCAAGTACACGGCCTGCACCGATGCAATTAAAGCCCTGCCCAGCGCAGAAAGGCCGCCGTGCTGTCAAGACAGCCCGCCTGCAAATTGTTCCTTTGCCTTGAGCGATCCTTGTCGGGACATGTCAAAGGCGGAATGTAATGCGTGCTGTGTGCCGCTCTATGACAATGGCCTTATTGACAATCCTGAATACCAAAAGAATTTTCGCAATGGCAAGGCAGCTGCCATGACGCCGGAACAATGTGCGGCTAATCCAACCACGCCTTGCACATCACCTAGGATTTTTAAGCGTTTAAGGCCGGCCGGCTGTTCAGCTGATTTTGTGCCAGCCCAGTGTTCTTCAACAAGTGTCTATGGCCCGCTATATCCCTTTACCTATGACGTGGCCGCGCAAAACCTTGACGTGGATAACACCTTCCAATCCTTCTTAGAACAGATGGGCCGTGACGACGAGCATGCCGGGTTTATCAAGGAGCCTTCTGCACCTAATGGAGGGCAAACGCAAGGCGGTACTGGTTTTATTAAACAGGACGCGACCGGCTATCATCCTTCAGAAAATTATACTGAGAACGCCAAGACAAGATATAAGGGCGTCTTTGCTCTTTTAGGCGAGATGAATGACGCGGCCGTATTTACAGCGCCATTGGCGGGAAGCAGCGACGGAAAATTGATTGATAAGGCAACACCGTTGCTTCAAGCGGATTTCTTGGCCTTACCTGGGATTTGCGCGCAAGGGGCCAACGGATCAGGCATGTCGTGGAAGCCAGGTGCAGCGCGCTATTGCGCAGCGGTTGAAAACCAAAAGATTATCGGTGCTAAGGCCGGCCAACCGCAAACCATGACCATGGCGAAATGGCCTTATACCGCCAATTGCCCGGGACGTGATTTAGGCCAGGCCTGCACAACCAGCGGTGAGGTTACCGAATGTGCGGAATGCACCTCAGCTAACGCAACGGCGTATCCGGATGATCCGCTAGATGATATGGTTTATGGCTTAGGTGAATTTACGGATTTTGCTAAGCGCACGGCATCCATGACTAAGGAAGAATTGGTTAACACCTTTACAGATTGGTATCCGGAGATGGCTCGCTGGATTGCGCCGGCCTGTGCGGCGGGCATTGCTCCTGAAGATGTGGCGGAATGTTCCGTCGATTGGGAAGGTTTGTTGCGCCGCTATGCCGCGCAATTGGGCAATTGGCAGAAGATCATGGATGATTGGTTAGCAAAGGAAATGGCCGCACCTCAAGCCTGGTGCGTGCCGACGGACACATCTGTGATGGGGCCGGATGAACGCTACAAGACCTTTGGGCCGATGACGCCAGCGAATGAATTAGTACTGGCTGGGCTAACCAATAAAACACAGATTAATGCGCTAAAAGCCAATTCTGCTAATTATCCTGTCAGGACAGGCGCACCGGTTGTGGCTAACATTAAAGAAGTAACACAATGTTTAGATTGGAACAAGACTAACAGCACGCGGTTTGCTAATTGCATCAGCGCGTGTTCAACGGCAGGGACAACGGATTACGATGCTTGTTATAATATGCCGCGCTCGACGGTGGATGGGTTTACAGTTCCCGGCGCAACGGTTAATCCGCCGACGCCAATACAAAACGCTAACGCGGTAGTGAAGATTAATTGCTTAAATAACTGCTCAACCTGTACGGCTGCCCAGGTTCCTAATTTTGATGCGGCGACGATGTGTAATGGCGCCTTATGGAAGTCGACAAGCGTTGGCAGTCCCTATCAAGTCTTGCTTAGCACGGTCAATACTGATTATAGCGGGACGGTGTGCCGTGATTTTGGCAAGTTGTTGCAAAGCAGGGATAATGCCATTGCTCAAGAGCTGTTGATGAGGCAGCGGTTTGAGCAATTAAACACCTTGCGCCAGCGGGTTGAACATGCCAGGGATTTGTTTAACGGCGGGAATAAGCAGTTAAGCCAGTTTTTGTATAATAGCGCTCATCCAACCGGGCAGGCGCCAGCCCAAATCTTGATTGATGCGCGTAAGGATTTCAGGAGAAATCTTAAGGAGTTGCCTAATTTTGCGATTTATGGTTGGCAGTCGGAGAAACCGATTAAGGGTATTCCAAAGGGCCAGGAACCGCGCGGCCGTTGGCATATTGTGCGGGTGGAAGCCTTTGGGCCTGGGCGCTGTGGCGGCTTAGAGGGATGCCCAAGCCGTTTGCCGTGGGTGCGCACCTATACGAAGGGTTTTATGAAGACCACCCGTTGTTATGAACTAACGGATTATTCCGGGCGCGTGGGGGTGAGGGTAACCCGCTATGATGAGGGCAATGATAATGCCCTGGTGAGCTTTGCGAATAAGGCGGTTGACCTGTGGCGTTTTGTCGGCGGTGGAGGCCAGGCAGCTAGCTCGTTACCAGTGGATGTTTCTGGTTTAGGTTCATGCCGGGGGGAAGGGATATCCTCAACCACTAAAAGAATATTGGGCGTGGAGTCTGATTTGGTAACGCCTACAACGGGAGGGTTAAATACGTCCCGCGAAGAATTTGCCGCCTTACGCAATGCCTTCATGATTAATGATAAGGATGGCAATAGTGGTTGCTTATCGACGGCGACCCAATTATTAGACCGCGGCGTTAAATCATCCTCGTGCGCGCAATACACCTTAGATGGTGGCCATATGGGTTTAAAATTTGTTCCATGTAGCGGTAGGGATGATGAGGCTTTTAAGAATGCGTCGAAATAATGGTATTGTAAAATGAGTAAAAATAAAAATAGTGGATTTGCCATTATTGAATATTCCATCCTGATTCTGCTTGTCCTAGGGGCCTTGTGGGTGTCTAAGGACATGATTGGCCGCGGCATCATGGGGCATTGGCGCGGGGTGGGTGATGGCTTTTCCTTTGGCCGCCAATATGACCCTTCCCGCACCCTTGACTGTGTTTTCGACGGGGAGCTTAATAAATGGTATGAGCAGGGATGTTTTGACCAACAGCGCCGCTCTTGCGCGGTGGCTGATTTTAATTGCGAGAAGACCATCATTAATAATATTTGTGCCATTGAGGCTTGTCAGGAATAATAACCCCCAACGGTTTTAAGCGAAGGAACTGAGTATGTTAGCGTTAATCTTTATATTGGTTTTCTTATCGATCGGCTTGCTCTGCTATACGCTGGTGCCCCTGATCGTCACGCGCACCAGCCAAATCAATAAGCAGCAGGCGCAGAATTTAGTTACCAAGGTCGATCGTTACTTACAGGATGATGACCTAAAAAAGGCCTACCGGTTAACCATTTTAGGGCCGGCTGTCTTAGGTGTTGCCGCGTTGATTGTCTTTCCCGCCGAGGCGCGTTTGGCTGGGTTGATTATCGGGGTGGTCTTAGGGTATATATTCCCGCGCATGTATGTGCAAAAGCTTATTGAAGCCCGCAAGACTAAATTCAATGACCAGTTGATGGATGCGCTGATGATTATGTCCAGCTCCTTCCGCGGGGGTTTGAGCTTGGTGCAGGCTTTTGAGGCGGTGGTGGACGAAATGCCTGACCCGTCCCGGACGGAATTTGGTATTGTCTTAGGCGAAAACAAGATGGGCGTGGCGCTGGATGAGTCCTTGCAGCGTTTATATAAGCGGATGCCTTCAGCGGCGATGCAGCAGATGGTTACAGCTATTCTTTTGGCGCGTGAGACTGGTGGTAACTTGCCTATCATCTTTTCACGCATTGTTAGTACCATGCGTGAACGTAAGAAAATTGAACAAAGCTTGGTGGCCTTGACGGTGCAGGGAAAGATCCAGGCGGTGGTTATGACGGGCTTGCCGATTTTCTTCGTTTTTGGGGTGTCGGCGTCTAACCCGCATTTCTTTGATGTGATGTTAAAGACGCCCGACGGGCAGAAGATGTTGGCCGCGTGCGTGATCTTATGGGTGTTGGGGGCGTTGAGCATTTGGAAGATTTGTTCGTTTAAGGAAATTTAAAAAGAGAATTTTAAAGAGGACCTACGTATGTTTGAATTTGCGTTGATGTTGGCATTCTTTTCAGCCTTTGCCCTGGTGCTGGGTTTAACCCCGCAGAAGTGGGACAGTCGCCCGACCCTTAATCTCGGCGGCATTAATGACCCGTTAGGCGCGCTTAGCTCACCGGTAGGATTAGCTGATAAAAAGAAGAAATCACCGCTTGACCCCATCATTAACCTGGTGCGCAAGATTGCTATTTTTAATAAGCCTTTGGCTATTTCTCCACTGGGCCGACGGATCTCGCGGGATTTGAATATGGGGCATGTAGGTGTTTCCGTTGAGGAATTTTTTGTGATTAAGCAGGCGTTGATTGTG
>CAYNTZ010000156.1:0-4334 GCA_964400365.1 uncultured Planctomycetales bacterium
TTGCCGCCTTGATTAACAGCTAAAGCTGTATCATTAGCGACTTTTAAGAAGGGGATAATTCCCTGACTCTTACCGTTGGTGCCCTTAATACGGCTGCCCATGGCACGCACATTGGTCCAATCATTACCTAGGCCACCGCTCCATTTAGACAACATCGCATCATCCTGCACACATTTAAAAATATGATGCAAATCATCATCAATGGTGGTCAAAAAGCAAGACGATAATTGCGGATGACGCGTCCCTGAGTTAAACAGCGTCGGGGTTGATGACATAAAACGGAAGGTTGACAGCACATTATAAAACTCAATCGCCTTCTGGTTCTTTTGCGCGCCTTCATTGACTGCCAACCCCATAGCCACCCGCATCCAAAAGATTTGAGGCAATTCAATGCGGCGGTCTTCCCAGTGAATAAAATAACGGTCATAGAGGGTTTGTAAACCCATGTAGCGGAAAATAAAATCACGCTCAGGCATAATCGCCTTGCCCAACATTTTAAGGTCAAATGACTTTAAATTTGGATCTAATAATTCTAACCCGATTGCTTTATTAACGTAGGTATTTAAATATTCCGGATATTCAGCACGCATGCGTTCAAATGAAACATCTGTGCCTAAGGCTTCATGATATTCCATCAATAGCAATAATCGGGCAGCCACAAAACCGTAATTAGGTTCTTTCTCAAGGTAGGAACGGGCAGCCATGATATTGGCTAACGCCAACTTGCGCTCGCTCATGCCGTTAAAGTAATTTTTTACTGCTTCTTTAAAAAGCTTATCACTGGACACATCCGCCAAACCCTTACAGCAGGTCTCAATCTTAAAACGGATTTCATCCAAATCAATGGGACGCTCTTCGCCTTTGTCATTCTTGATCATCAGGCTCTTGGCCCATTCAATCGACTCTTCCACCCCTGCCACTGTTTTAGTGCGGCGGGATTTAGCGCGATCTTCTCTATATATAATATAACGCTTGGCTACTTCATGATAACCAGCAGCCATGATTACTTTTTCAACGATATCTTGAATCTCTTCAATATGAACAGACTTGCCTTCTGGCCAGCGGGTCTTTACCTCTGACACGACCTTTTCTGACAATTCATGGGCTTTTTCAATCAAAATCTCGTTATAAACGCCTTTATTATGAGCAATCAACGCTTTAGCAATGGCTAAGGTTATCTTTTCCGGCTTAAATGACACTACCTTGCCGTCACGCTTTAAAATAGCGTATAATTCAAAAAGTTTACGGCGTTCAGCGTGGTAACGGCGATAGCTGGCATAACGTTCCGCTACTTCTTTAAAACTATTTTCATAAAGCTGACGGATGACCTCATCCTGAATTTCTTCGACAGTTAAAAAAGACTTTTGCACGCCACGCTCTTTAAGCACCGCTACCACACAATCCGTCACACGCTCAGCATCCTTCATATAACTTTCAGGAAGCTCACTTTCACGCGGCAAGCCAGCCTGCTCTTTAAAAGAATTGGCAATGGCATGCGTAATACGGCTAGGAATAAACTCAATAACTTGACCGTTACGTTTTTGAACCTTGATATCGAAATTTGCTGCTGTTTCTTGATGAGGCATCAGTCCATCCTCCATTAAATAAAACGTATAAAAACACAATATATATGCCGTTTTCTCTGATAACGCACTACATATAGTATGTTAGAAAAATTAAGGAGTCAAACTATTATTGAGATTTTTTTAAACCAATTTTGGGCCTAAATCCGACGGAAAAACACCGGACCTAGGCCCCAAGCAGAATAATTTAATTATTTTTTAGCTGCATTGTAACGCTTTTCAACTTCTTGCCAATTTACCACATTCCAAAATGCTGCGATATAATCAGGGCGGCGATTTTGATAATTTAAATAGTAGGCATGCTCCCAAACATCGATGCCTAAAAGGGGCGTTTTACCCTCCATAATAGGACTATCTTGATTAGCTGTTGAGGAAACCTCCACCTTACCATCCTTGGTTAACGACAACCAAGCCCATCCAGAACCGAAACGGGTGGTTGCGGCTGCAGCAAACTTTTCCTTAAAAGCATCAAAAGAACCAAAGGTTTCATTGATGGCACGAGCCACATTACCAACCGGAGCGCCACCAGCCTTAGGACCAATAACCGTCCAAAATAAACTATGATTAGCATGTCCGCCGCCATTATTGCGTACAACCATTCTAATATCTTCCGGCACAGCATTTAAATTAGCAATTAAATCCTCGACAGATTTTGATACCAAATCAGCCTTACCCTCTAAGGCCTTGTTGACATTATTAATATAGGCTTGGTGATGCTTGGTGTGATGGATTTCCATGGTGCGCGCATCGATATGAGGTTCGAGCGCGTTTAATGCGTAAGGTAATGTGGGTAAGGTAAAAGCCATCTTGATCTCCTGAATTAAGGGGACACAATACTTAATTCATTTGAATTAAGTATTGTGTCCCCGAATTAATTTAATGTGAACAGCCGCAGGAATGGGTTCCGCATTCGCCAGCACCTTTAACCGCGGATAACACTTCTTCGTAATTTGGTTCTGAGGCCACTTCCTTGACCAATTGGGTATAGATCACCTTGCCACTAGGATTAACAATAAAGATCGCACGAGCTAACAGATTTAAACCCTTAATCAAGACACCGTAGCTTTCACCGAAATTGCCACGGTAATCAGATAAGGTTTTAACCGCCGTTGCACCAGCTGCACCACACCAGCGCTTTTGAGCGAAAGGCAAATCCTTACTCACAGTTAAAACAACCACATCTTGTAATTTAGACGCTTCTTGATTAAAACGCTTGGTTTGCAAATCACAAATCGGAGTATCCAAAGAAGGAACAACGGAAATAATCACCTTTTTACCAGCAAAGGAAGATAACTTCACTTCAGAAAGATCATTAGCCACCAAGGTGACATCGGGGGCACTATCCCCGACTTTAATTTCATTACCAACTAGGGTTAACGGATTGCCCTTCATTGTTGTTGCGCCTGTACGTTCGACCATTACACTCTCCTATTATTGATTATTTTTCTAATTGTGTTTTATAAATTTGCGCGGCAATCACACCACCCACCACCGGCCCCACCCAATAAAGCCAAAAATTCTGTAACCCACCGCCCAAAAGAGCCGGACCCAAATGACGGGCTGGATTCATGGCCGCACCACTGATGGGACCACCCATCATGATATCCAAGGCCACGGTTAACCCAATAAATAAACCACCAACCTTTGGCGCACGGTGATCAACCCCAGTGCCATAAACCACAAAAACCAAAAAGAAGGTTAAAATCATCTCAGTCGCCAAGCCCATTTGCACAGGAATCCCAGCCCCTAAGGCCGGCACACCCATACTAACCGCATCCAAGGCCTCAAAAGGAACCGCCGCTTTAATCAAAAAAGCAGCCGCAACAGCACCTAAACATTGCGCCGTGACATAACCTACCGCATGACGGGTATCAATTTTCTTAGCTGACCATAACGCGATTGTGACCGCTGGATTTAAATGACCACCGCTAATAGCCGCTGTTGCAGAAACCATCACCGCAATAGCCAAGCCATGCGCCAAGGCAATACCGGTTAAACCCAGCTTACCACCTGTAAGATGATCAGCGGCAATAGCGCCTACACCAATAAAAATTAAGGCAAATGTCCCAATGAATTCCGCTACTAAAGACTTATTATTCATTGTTTTCCTTTCGTTTAGGGTTCGATCAAGACATATTACAATCTTCTTTGCATTTGTCAATGGTTTGCTATACTTGAACTATGTTTATTTACAAAACCAAGATACATTTACACGACACCGATGCAGCAGGGCGTATTTTCTTTGCCAATCAGTTTAAAATCGTGCATGACGCCTATGAAGCTTTATTAGAAAAGTTTGGCTGTTCTTTTGAAAGCATGCTTAAAGGCGGCAAATACTTCCTGCCTATTGTGCATGCCGAGTCTGATTATAAGACCCATCTCTTTGTGGGGGATAAAATTGACATTACGGTTAAGGTGGGACACATCGGCACCACTTCATTTTCATTTGAATACCTTATTAAACGTGGAACGCAACTGGTTGGAACAGCCAAAACCGTGCACGTGACTGTTTCTGCCAAGACTGGCAAAAAAACACCTCTACCTGCCCCCATGCGTCGCGGCTTAGAAACTTACGCTAAGAAGCGCTAATCGCATCCGATTGATTAATCCCTAGGAATAAATGAAGATCTTGAAGTGGTTGAATATTGATAATCACAGGCACAAAGCCTGGGACATTCTTTAATTGCTCTATCATGGCAGGGTCGATGTTAAGCTTAATCCCTTGATTGTCATCCCCGAATGCTTTAATCG
>CAYNTZ010000157.1:0-4301 GCA_964400365.1 uncultured Planctomycetales bacterium
AGAGAAACTGTTAGACGGAGATTTAGAACATGAATTTATCCGCTCACATTTTAAAAATCGCCAAAGAAGCTAAGAAGGCTTCCCATTCCTTAGGTTTAATTTCAGGTGCTGAAAAGAACCGAGCCTTAGGGTTAATGGCAAAAGCGTTAGTTGCCCAAACACCCTTTCTTTTAAAAGAGAATTTAAAAGACTTATCTGCTGCCAAGAAAGAAAGCTATTCTGCAGCCTTGATTGACCGATTGACCTTGGATCCTAAGCGGGTCAAGGCCATGGCTGAGGGCTTGCTTGAAACAGCCAAATTAACCGATCCCATTGGCCAATTGCTTGAAACCATTAAACGTCCCAATGGCTTATTGATTAAGAAGATCCGTGTGCCTTTAGGTGTCGTCGGCATTATTTATGAGTCGCGTCCTAATGTGACGGCGGATTGCGCGGCCCTGTGTTTGAAGTCAGGTAATGCCGCCATCCTCAAGGGTGGGCGTGAGGCCATCCACACTAATAAAGCCATCTTTAAGGTTTTAACGGGCGAATTAAAAAAGACTAAAATTTCTCCTGATGCCCTGCAGCTAATTGAAACAACGGACCGCCAGGCTGTGCAGGAATTGTTGAAGCTTGATACCTTGATCGATGTGATTGTGCCCCGCGGCGGTGAAGAATTGATCCGTTTTGTCGCGGAAAATACCCGCATCCCGGTGGTGAAACATTTTAAAGGCGTTTGCCATGTTTATGTTAGCAATAAGGCTGACTTAAAAATGGCACATGACATTGTCATGAACGCTAAGACCCAAAAGCCTGGCGTATGCAATGCCTTAGAAACCCTGCTGGTAGACAAAGCCGTAGCTAAGAAATTTTTGCCATCGATGATTGCGGATTTACAAAAGGCTGGCTGTGAAATTCGGGGGTGTGAAGTTACGCGTGCAATTGTGAATAAAGGAGTGCATAAGGCGAGTTTGGCTGATTGGAGCGCTGAGTATTTGGATTTAATACTTTCTGTTAAGGTGGTTGATGGCCTGACCCATGCAGTTGATCACATTAACACCTATGGCTCACGGCATTCTGATGCTATTGTCACCAAGGATAAAAAACAAGGACGGGAGTTCTTAAATACAGTAGATTCCGCCTGTGTTTATGTCAATGCTTCGACCCGTTTTACTGATGGTTTTGAATTTGGTTTTGGCGCTGAAGTGGGGATTAGTACTGATAAGCTGCACGTGCGTGGCCCCATGGCCTTGGAGGGCCTGACCAGCTATAAATATGAAATTTATGGTAGCGGCCAGGTGCGTGAATAATCGTTTCATCTAGATTCTATGAAAATCGGCATACTCGGTGGCTCTTTTAATCCCATCCACTTCGGCCATTTATTGATGGCTCAAAGCGCGTTGGAGGCGTTGAGGCTTGATAAGGTGTTTTTTGTTCCAGCGCATTGCTCTCCATTTAAGAAGCGCGGTGATTTACCGGCGGATGATAAGCGTTTAGCGATGGTCAGGCAAGCGATAAAGGGTAATGCTGGTTTTGCCGTTTATGATGGTGAAATTCGTCGGGGCGGGGTGTCCTATACGGTTGATACCTTGCGTGAATTAAAAACAAAACACCCTAAGGCGCAATTTTTTTTATTGATGGGGGCTGACAGCCTGCGTTCTTTTAAAGGTTGGAAAGAGCCGCAGGAAATACTAAAATTGGCCAAGTTGGTGGTGCTTAACCGTCCAGGTTTTGATAAGGATTATCCTAAAGGTTATAAGTTTATCAAGGTAGATATGCCGGCTGTCGATATTTCTTCAACCGATATGCGCTACCGGCTTAAGAATAAAAAATCAATCTGGTATTTGACGAGCAAGTCCGTCATCCGTTATATTGTTGAGCATAAACTTTACTAAAAAAAACCGGGAAAAAAACCGGGACACATTGACTTTTTCTTAACAGGAGTGATATGAGCGATATTAGAGCACAGATTAAATTTGGGACAGACGGCTGGCGTGCGGTTATATCCGACACCTTTACTTTTGAGAATGTCCGTATTGTGGCTCAAGCTGTTAGTGATTGGGTATTAAAGAACAACCCAGCTTTTCCTAATAAGATTGTTGCGGTGGGGTACGATAACCGTTTTCTTTCCGCTGAATATGCCCAAGCTTTTGCCCAGGTGTTGGCTGCCAATAATATTAAGGTTTACCTTTCTGATACATCCTTACCAACACCTGCCTTAAGTTATGGGGTGACTCTATTAGATGGTGTCTGTGGCATTATGATCACGGCTTCGCATAATCCTGCTAAATTTAACGGCATAAAAATCAAGACAGCTCAAGGTGGTGCTGCCCCAAAGGAAATTACATCGGTGGTGGAAGGGTATTTAGGGCAAACACCGCTAAAGTCTGTTGATTTTTTACAGGCACAGAAGGATAGGATTATCCTTACGCATGATTTTAAGAAAGCTTATGTGGCCTTTATCCGTAAATATATTGATTTAAAGAAAATGAAGACGGCTAAATTTAAGGTCTTGGCTGATATTATGCATGGTTCAGGCCGTGATTTAATGAGCGAAATTTTAAAAGGCACTGCTATTAAGCTTGAATTAATGCGCTCTGATTATAATCCTGGTTTTGACGGTTCTAAGCCTGAGCCTATTCCGGAATGTTTATCTGGCATCATGGGGCGCATGAAGAAAGAGCGTTTTGATTTCGGCCATGTGCTTGATGGTGATGCTGACCGTATTGCCGCAGTGATGCCAGGTGGTGAATTTGTTTCTCCCCAAAAGATCTTAGGGCTTCTAATCCTGCATTTAGTGCGCAACCGTAAGGTTGATGGAGGGATTGTCAAGACCCTCTGCGGCACCACGATGTTGGATCATATCGCTAGAAAGTTGAACCGTAAGCTTTACGAAACCCCGGTTGGTTTTAAATACATTTCCGACCTGATGATTTCCCAACCCATTGTAGCGGGCGGCGAAGAAGCGGGCGGTATGGGCTTACCTAATTATATCCCAGAGCGTGATGGCACCTTAGCCGGCTTGCTCTTGCTTGAAATGATGGTTTACAACAAAAAGAATTTCAAGCAGCTCGTTGAGGATATGGAAAAAGAATTCGGCCGCTACTATTACCAGCGCCTTGATTATTCTATGGATGCTAAGAAGGTGGATTTGGTGAAGCTCGCACAGATCAAGGAAGTGTTGGGTCAGAAGGTTGTGGAAGTTAAGAATCCGGATGGCGTAAAACTTATTTGTGCCAATGAAGATTGGTTGATGTTTCGCCCGTCTGGTACAGAACCCTTGGTGCGTATTTACAGCGAAGCCAAGAGTCTCAAGCGTGCTAAGGATTTATTAGAATTCGGCCGTAAACTAGTCGATCCTAAATAATGATCTATTACATTACTTATTTTGCAACAAAGGTCTTAAGCTGGCTTTATTTTCCCTATAAGGCCTATGGCACGCAACATATTCCTGTCCAAGGCGGTTTTATCTTAGCCAGCAATCATATTAGTAATTTAGATCCAGTGGTTTTAGGTATCTGTTCAGTCAGGCGCATGAACTTTATGGCCAAGATTGAGCTTTTTAAGAAGCAGCCGTTAGGCTATTTCCTTAATAAGTTAGGGGCTTTTCCTATTAAGCGTGGGGAAGCAGATTTTGGTGCTTTGAAAGAAGCGCTGAAGCGTTTAAAGGATGGTAAGCCGGTATTGATTTTTGTGGAAGGCAGTCGCCGAAAGGGGCACGAACCTGCCCGGGCCCAGTCGGGAGCGGGTTTTTTGGCTATGAAATCCAAGGTGCCGGTTGTTCCTGTTTATCTTAAAGGAACAGATAGGGTCATGCCTCCAGGCAGTAAGGGGTTTAAGCGGGGATTAGTTGAAGCTAGATTTGGCCAACCCTTCTATATTAAGGAAGATGGTAATACCTACCAGCATGCCTCCCAGCAGATTTTAGATGAAATTTATAAATTAGCCTAAAAAAGATTTTATTTGACATTTAAGAATTTCTTGGGATAATTGCCGTACTTTATGGCCTGCCATAAAGAATTCCGTTTCAAAGAAAGGTTTCAAATATCATGTCTACAGATACACGTTCAGTAATGGAAGAGTTGTACGCCTCAACCTTGAAGGATATCAAGGAAGGTGAAGTAAGCAAGGGGACGATTGCGGCTATTACGCCCAAGGAAGTCATCGTCGATATCGGATTTAAATCAGAAGGCTTTGTGCCGATTGAAGAATTCCGTAACCCGGCTGAATTAGCCGTTGGTCAGCAATTAGAAGTCTTGATCGAGAATATTGAAGACGATCATGGCCGTTTAATTTTGTCCTTCGCCAAGGCTGAACGCC
Organism: uncultured Planctomycetales bacterium; assembly: GCA_964400365.1. Taxonomy (GTDB): domain Bacteria; phylum Omnitrophota; class Gorgyraeia; order Zapsychrales; family Fredricksoniimonadaceae; genus CAYNTZ01. Next base: position 4,300 of record CAYNTZ010000157.1, read on the forward strand.
TT
>CAYNTZ010000158.1:0-4120 GCA_964400365.1 uncultured Planctomycetales bacterium
GTTTTAAATATACCGGTCAAAAATGAAGGTAAGGTGACCTATAAAAGTGCAGAGCAATGTCAGCATAATCCGTTAGCCGCGGCCATCTTTACCGTGCCCTGTGTGATGGAAGTATATTTCTATGATAATTACATTACGGTGACCCAGGATGGCAATGTGGATTGGGATGATATCGAGGATCAAATCAAGAAGATTATCCTCGAGCATGCCGAGACCCATGATCCGAATTTTAAGGTGGAAGAGTCTAAGAAGGCGTCTGCCCCTGTGTCTGACGACCCGGAAATAGCCAAGATTGACGAGATCTTAAATAACACCATCCGTCCAGGTCTACAGATGGATGGCGGGGATTTGCAGATTATTTCCTATATTGATAACACCTTGGCGGTAAATTACCAAGGTGCCTGCGGTTCATGCCCAAGTTCCTCGATGGGGACGCTTAAGGCTATTGAAAATATCCTACGCGATCAATACAATCCTGCGATTACCGTTGAAATTGCTGAACAATATTAAGGATGTAGCGTATGTTTAAGATTAATCGAAAATTAGAGTATGCCTTAATTTCTTTACGGCACATGAGCGCTAAGGCGCCGGGTCAATTGACCTCAGCTAAGGAAATCTGTGATATTTACCATACACCTTTTGACCCAACTTCGCGCGTGTTGCAGATCATGGCCCAGCATGAGATTGTGCGCGCCGAGCAGGGGGCCCATGGCGGCTACCAGATTTTAAAGGATCTATCCAAGGTGACCCTTTATGAGATTTCCCAAATGATCGAGGGGCCCATGCAGATTGTGAACTGTTTTCATGGGTCATACTCGCATTGCGATATGACGTCGAGCTGTAATGTTATTTCACCTATGCTTAATTTAAATGAAAAGATTGCGGTGTTTTTTAAGGCGATTAATGTGAAGGAATTGATTTCTTCACGTAATCAGGGTGAGAAATTAATTCGTAATAAACCAATAATGCAAGAAACCTAAAGGAGTGAAACCTGCCTGCCGGCAGGGATTAATATGAGCGATGCCGTTAAACAAAAAGAGTTAGAAGACAATAAGCTCGCCGGCGGTGATTACCGCTACGGGTTTGTGACTGATATTGCCACCGAAGAATTCCCCAAGGGCTTAAATGAAGATATTGTGCGCCTGATTTCCGCGCGCAAGAAGGAGCCCGAGTGGATGACCGAGTGGCGCTTAAAGGCCTTTCGTCATTGGCAGAAGATGACGGAGCCGAGCTGGCCCAATTTTGAATACGGCCCCATTGATTACAATGACCTTTATTATTATTCGGCGCCTAAGCAGAACAAAGAGAATCCTAAGAATTTAGAAGAAGTCGACGCTGAATTATTAAAGACCTTTGACCGTTTAGGGATTCCTTTGACCGAGCAGAAGCGTTTAACTGGCGTGGCCGTGGATGCGGTGTTTGATAGCATCTCGGTTGGGACGACCCATCAGTCCGAGTTGGCCAAGGTAGGCGTTATCTTTTGTTCCATGTCAGAGGCGATTGCTCATCACCCGGAATTGGTTAAGAAATATTTAGGATCGGTGGTGCCGGCCACGGATAATTTTTTTGCCGCGCTTAATTCTGCGGTTTTTTCCGATGGTTCATTTTGCTATATCCCCAAGGGCGTGCGCTGCCCCTTGGAATTATCCACTTATTTCCGTATCAATGCCGAGAACACCGGGCAATTTGAACGCACCTTGATTGTGGCGGAAGATGCCTCCTATGTCAGCTATTTGGAAGGCTGTACAGCGCCGATGCGCGATACCAATCAATTGCACGCTGCCGTTGTTGAGCTGGTGGCGTTAAATGACGCGGAAATCAAATATTCAACCGTGCAAAACTGGTATGCCGGCGACAAAGAAGGTAAGGGCGGGATTTATAATTTTGTCACCAAGCGCGGCAAATGCTTGGGGAATAATTCAACGATTTCCTGGACGCAGGTGGAAGCGGGGAGTGCGATTACCTGGAAGTACCCAAGCGTAATCTTGCAGGGCGATAATTCCATCGGTAAGTTTTACTCGGTGGCCTTGACCAATAATCACATGGTGGCGGATACCGGGACGAAGATGATTCATATCGGCAAGAATACCAAGAGCACCATTGTGTCTAAAGGGATCTCCTCTGATTTTTCGCATAACAGCTACCGCGGCTTGGTTAAGATTATGCCTTCCGCTGATGGCGCGCGTAATTTTTCTCAATGCGATTCCATGTTGGTGGGGAATAATTGTTCAGCGAATACCTTCCCCTACATTGAGGTGAAGAATAACTCAGCGGTGTTGGAGCATGAAGCCTCGACCTCCAAGATTAATGCCGAGCAAATGTTCTATTTGCGTTCACGCGGCCTTGATTTAGAAGAGGCTATTTCGTTAATCATTAACGGATTTTGTAAGGATGTGTTTAAAGAATTGCCATTAGAGTTTTCAGTTGAAGCGATCAAATTGTTAGAGATGAAATTAGAGGGGAGTGTAGGCTAATGTTAGAAATTAAGGATTTACATGCAGGTATTGAAGGTAAGGAAATCTTAAAAGGTATTAACCTGACCGTTAATCCTGGTGAAGTGCACGCGATCATGGGGCCTAATGGTTCTGGTAAAAGCACCTTGTCCAAGGTGATCGCCGGGCACCCACAATACCAGGTCACCAGTGGTTCGATTAATTATGAAGTCAATTTCAAGAATATTGACTTAGTTGGCATGGAGCCTGATATACGCGCCCGCGAAGGGGTGTTCTTGGCCTTCCAATATCCCGTGGAGATTCCCGGTGTGCCCACCTCGGTATTCTTACGTGCGGCCTTTAACGCGATCTGCCGTCATCAAGGGGCGGAAGAAATGGACCCTATTGATTTCGATAAATACCTGCGCACCAAGATGGCTTTGTTGCACATGGATGAAAAGTATATTGACCGTCCGGTGAATGTTGATTTTTCCGGTGGTGAGAAGAAGCGTAATGAGATCCTGCAAATGGCGGTGTTAAATCCGCGTTTGGCTGTCTTGGATGAAACCGATTCCGGTTTGGACATTGATTCCATGAAGATTGTTTCCGATGGGGTCAATAAATTACGCCGCAAGGATAATGCCTTTGTCTTGATTACGCACTATCAGCGCTTGTTGAATTATATCCAGCCTGATTTCGTCCATATTCTTTATAACGGTAAGATTATCAAGACCGAAGGTAAGGAATTGGCGTTAGAGGTGGAAAACAAGGGTTACGATTGGCTGATTAAATAATTTAAAGGAATATTATGATGACCCAAGAAGAATTGCCCTTGAATATTGAAGGGTTGGACGTTTATCAGGCAAAATTAGAACAGGCATCCCCGGCGTGGTTAAAGGCCTTGCGTTACAAAGCCTTTAACCAATTGACCATGATCGCGATGCCAACGGTCAAGGATGAGGAGTGGAAATACACCTCACTGACTGATCTGGTTAATCGCCGTTTTCAAATCGCTTCTCATCACAAATTAATCGAAGACCGTCAATTTGCTGCCTACAAAGATAAAGCGGATATTAATATTGTCTTAGTCAACGGGGTGCTTTGGGGTGATCTCTCCGACCTAAAGCATTTGCCTAAGGGGCTAACGGTCACCACCTTAAATGAAGCCATGGCGCATCACGCGTCCGAGATTCAGGAAACTATCGGCAAATTAACGCCCAACGACACCAAGGCGTTTTTGTGGATGAATCAGGCCTTGTTTTTGGATGGGGTGTTTATTAAAGCGGATAAGGGGGCTGTGATTGAGCCAGTCGTGCATGTGATCCATGTGACTAGCTCTATCGAAGCTGATACGGTGTTGTTCCCGCGCACCTTTATTAAGGTGGAGGAAGCGGCGCAAATTAGTATCTTAGAAAGCCATATCTGTTTTGAGCCGGTAAGTTATTTGACCAATGCGGTCACCGATATTAAGATTGAAGCCAATGCCAATGTGCAATACACCAAGGCCCAGGCTGAAACGCATCAGGCGACACATATCGCCAGCACGCGCATTTGGCAGGAGCAGGGTAGTACCCTCGAGAATTTTATCTTCGCGCATGGCGCACAGTTGATCCGTAATAATTTAAGCATCTTCCTTAAGGGGGAGGGGTGTAATACCATCATGAATGGTTTTTATGCCACCGATGGCA
>CAYNTZ010000159.1:0-4115 GCA_964400365.1 uncultured Planctomycetales bacterium
TTAAAGAAACGTTTGCATTAACTAATAAACCCATTGCCAAATCCCCTGCACCTAAAGGCATTTGTGTGTGCCGTTGCAACATAGTAGAATCAGCCAACATGGCGTAATTTAAACCGCCGGAAAAATATTTACGTGGGGCTGTTTCCTGGATTCCCGCCTTCGCGGGAATGACAGAAGTTTCTTCCTTAATATAGTTAAACACGCCTTTTTTGTAGGCTTGGAGATAGCGTTGGTAGATTTGTTCTTTCTCAGCTGGATCTTCGGCGTTAACACCAGCCTTCACCTTGCCTTGATTGCCGTACATCTGGGCTAGGACAGAATCTTTGAGCGCCATTTTAAACCAGCTAGCTAGTATCATGCTGTAGAACATTTGTCTTAAGGGTGCGAAGTTTTTGCCTTCGTTGACTTCACGTTCGATTTCGGGGAGGATGATTTCGCGAATAATGCTTGTCGAAAGGCTATTACCCTGGGTCGCTTTCGCACTCAACCCTACATCGCTTGGCAACCTGCTTGGGGACACGGCCCCTTCGGGGACATGTCCCCTGGTTGGCATCTCATTTTTCGATTTCGCTAAATAATCCTCCTCCATCATTACCTTTAAATGGGCACCCACCACATAGGCTACGTTGTTGCGCTCAAAGATATCTGCCTTATCTGCCACAATCCAGACCTTATTAAAGGTATTCACCGGCACTTCACTGCTGCCGTACATTTGTTGGGCTTTCGCGTAGACCTTATCCCAAAAGGCCTTACCTAGGTCTTTTTCAGGATATATTAGGGAAGCGGTTAATTGCTTTAAAACATAGTCCTGCGCCAACATGTCGCGGCCCATCTCGGTTTGGCCTAAATTATCGGCAATCATACGGTCTTTTTCGTAAGGGGATAGGTTAACCCAGAGGTCTTTTTCAGGGACAGTTAAGGCAGCAAGGAAATATTTGATTAAACGATTGGATTCTTCTTTTAAGGCTGGATCATTGGCGGCAAGATTACTGTTGCCCGTGTCCATAATAAAGTCAAATTTAAAAGGATTTTCAGGGTGAACCTTGAGGCCCTTCATTAATACAGGCACATAGGCTGGGCTTAAATTGACCATGGTGCCGGGCACTGGAAGCTCCGCAACGCCTTGGGCATGGGCCTTTGGCAATGGGCCTAAGCTATTAATAAAGAAACACAAAAGCACGGCAAGGCTCAATGGCTTCTTAAACATGGAAAATCTCCGATTTATAGGATTTTAAGCTAATTTACGCGAAATTGAGGCTAAGCTTACGCTCAGCTGTGACGTTGGGATATGCGTATAGGATAAATATAGTGAAAGAATAACACATTTTTGGCCAGAAGCAAGGGCTTGCCTAAAATATGGCGATATGTAAGATTATATAGCACAACAACTTACAATCTTACATAAAAATAGTTGGTTTTCTTGTAAAAATATCACCCATTACGGAGTATTCAATGCATACGCAAAAAAATCTGACTTTTATGCTAGAACCTTATGAGCCGCTTGGATGTCGCGGGTGATTTGGGCGATTAAGGCTTGCGGATTAGGAAAGCGGCGCTCTTCGCGGATTTTTTTGAGGAATATAACTTCAACGGTCTTGCCGTAAATATTACGCTTAAAATTAAACAGATGCACTTCTAAATGAACCTGTGGTTTCTTGTCCTTGAATGATGGGCGTACACCGATATTGGCAACACCATTATATAAATGCGCACCGAGTCGCAGGCGCACGGCATAGACACCACTAGCCGGCATCACATCACTATCAATTTTTATATTAGCAGTTGGAAATCCTAAAGTTTTACCGCGGCCAGCCCCCTTGACCACCTTCCCCGCAACACTAATATCACGTCCTAATAATTGCTTAGCTTGTTTTAAATTGCCCTCGGCCATGCAACGGCGGATACGCGTAGAACTAATCGGCGCCCCACCTTGTTTCAAGGCCTTCATCGCATGCATGGCATAGCCGCATTCAACGCTTAAGCGTTTAAATAAATCAATATCACCCCCCCTGTCCTTGCCAAAACGAAAATCTGCACCGACAAAGATGGCCTTCACATCCATTTGCTGAACCAAAACCTCCTTAATAAAACGGGCTGGGTCAATTTGCGCAAAAGATTTATTAAAACGGATAATCACGCAACGCTTAACACCAAGTGACTTAAACAAAGCCAACCGTTTAGGCAAAGATGCTAAATAAGGCAGGCTGATATCCGGACGCAACACATGGGCCGGGTGAGGAAAAAAGGTTATCACCGTCGGTATCGCATTCAAACGGCGGGCGCTATCAATCATATGCTTGATTAAAAAGTGATGGCCACGATGCATGCCGTCAAAGATGCCAATGGCCGCATAGGTGTTTTTTAATGGACGTTTAAGGCTTCCAGTTGCGTATATGACCTTCATTTAAATCCTCTAAGCGCACCGCATCTTTAATATCAAAAGGCCCCACCTTCACCCGTTCAATCTGGCTGATACAGGCCCCGCACCCCAAAACATCGCCGACATCTTCCGCTAATTGACGCACGTAGGTCCCCTTGGAACAGGCCATATAAAATTCCACATCCGGCAATTGGCTGCCCAAGACACGCAATTCATCAATGCGCACCTTACGCGCCGTGCGTTCCACGGTCTTGCCTTCACGCGCTAACTTGTATAAGCGTTCCCCTTGATGCTTCACCGCAGAGACCATGGGTGGCAGTTGCTCTATATCACCTAGGAACTTCAAAAAGACTTGAGCCACGCTTGACGCATCAATGCCATCATAGGATTTACGCTCAAGTTCCTGGCCCATAATATCCGCACTGGCCGTCTTTATACCTAAGCGCAGTGTCGCCCGGTACGCTTTATCAAAACCAATGAATTGATCGGATAATTTAGTTGATTTCCCAAGCAGGATAACCAAGACACCCGTTGCTAAAGGATCGAGCGTACCCGCGTGCCCCACCTTCTTCATCTTAAAAACCCTGCGGACACGCGCCACGACATCATGCGAGGTAATCCCGGCTGGCTTATTAATCACCACAATACCTTCTTTATTAATTCCTGCAGCTACAGCACTACGATTAGCAAAATGCATCTTACAACACCTTCCGGACAGCGGTTAATATGGTTTTCTTGGCTGATGGCAGAGACTCCTGCACCTTACATCCCGCAGCTTTGATATGGCCACCACCGGAAAATTGGGCAGCCAAACGCGCCACATCCACCGGTCCCTGGCTGCGGAAATTCACCCGCACTTCCTTACCGCTTAATTCAGTTAAAATAACAACCACCTCAATCCCTTCCACCATGCGCAGGAAAGAAAATAGCTTTTCCTTTAAATCAAAAGATTTAGAAAACTTAGCCGTTACCTTCTTAGGCAGGGACACGCAATAGACTTTATTGCCCATTAATAGCTGCGCCTCATGGATGACATCGGCAAAACGCTTCATGTCAATCACCGGCACCCCAACATATAGCTTATTGTACATCTGCGGCGCTGACACCTTAAAGGACATCAACTCAGCGGCAATGGCGTGTGTCTTGGCCGTAGTGTTCTCAAAACGGAAGGAACCAGTATCCGTCATAATGCCGGCATAAAGCAATTGGGCAATATCATTATTCAATTTAAATTTAGCTGATTTTAACAAATCAAAAATAATCTCACACGTCGATGAGGCCTTGACTTCAACCACATTAACGCTACCAAAACGGTCATTGGTAATGTGATGGTCAATATTAACCATCGGCTTACCCGCCTGCAACAGTTTGGATACGCCGCCAACCCTAGCTAAATCCCCGCAATCTAAAATAAGCGCAGCATCGTAATCAAGTTTACTGACTATAGCCGCCTTCTTTAACAAGGCACTCTTTGGCAAAAAGGCCAACCACGACGGACAACTATCCTCATTAAGCACCGTCACCTTTTTACCGATCTTGGTCAGCCACACTGCTACAGCCAAGGCAGAACCCAAGGCATCGGCATCAGGGTTATGATGGGTGCTGATTAAAAAATGTTTATGCGCCCGGACAATCTTTAATACCGCATCGAATTTATTCATCACCCCTCCCTTCATCATGCTTCTTTATTTCAGCGAGCATCATATCAATCTTTTGGGCATGCTGGACACCTTTG
>CAYNTZ010000160.1:0-4112 GCA_964400365.1 uncultured Planctomycetales bacterium
TTGCGGATATTATTCATCGCTTCACGACGGACATTGCCATATTTGGCAAAATTAGGCAAGGCTTGCTGTGTTACGCCACCACCCGAGGGCCTAGTGGTGTTAAGCATCTTGCAATAGGCCTTCACATCGTCAATGGAAATGCGTCCACCAGCACCTGTTCCCGGAACCAAGGCAATATCAATACCTAACTCACGGGCTAATAAGCGTACTGAAGGAGCGGCCGGGATATCTTTACGCACCGGCACATGAACGGCGGCGATAGCAGGTTGTCCCTGGGATGCTTTCATACTCAGCCCTGGCTCGCTTGGCAGCGTGCTTGGGGACACGTTCTTAGTTGTTCTGTCTTGAACATGTCCCCTGGTTGGCGTTGCTGCTGGTACTGCTGTTGCGCCGCCTTCAATCTTAAAAATAGCTTGGCCAACCTTAATAACGGTGCCGGATTTGATTAAAATGTCTTTGATGACGCCGGCCGACGGAGAAGGGACTTCCAGCACAGCCTTGTCAGTTTCCAGCTCAAGAATGCTTTGTCCTTTTTTAATCGTATCGCCAACTTTAACTAAGATCTTGGTAACGGAACCTTTTTCAATATTCTCGCCTAAGGCAGGCAGGGTCATTTCACTAATGCCGCCAGGAATAGATGCAGGAACAGGGGCGCTAGCTGTTACGCTTGCGGCTGCAGCTGGTGCTGCCTTTGCCGCGGTGCTAGCTGCTGGTGCTGCGCTCGCTGGAGCGCTGCTTGTTGCGCCAGCGGCACCCAAGGTAAAGATCGCCTGACCAACCTTGACCACGGCGCCACTCTTAATAAGAATGGCGCTAACCGTACCAGCCTCGGGAGAAGGAACTTCCAAGACAGCTTTGTCGGTTTCCAATTCAAGGATGTTTTGGCCCTTCTTGATGGTGTCGCCAACCTTGACTAATATTTTTGTGACAGTTCCTGAAGCGATGTTTTCGCCTAAGGCAGGTAATTTTAATTCACTCACAGACGTATCCTTTATTTAGCTCGTCATCGGATTTAACTTATCCGCATTAATCTTTAATTCGGCCTTAGCCTTGGCTAATACATCAGCGCCGATCTTCTTTTCATCAAATAAGGTTACAAGTGTTGCCCAGACAATATGCTTGGCATCCACTTCAAAGAAATCACGTAAGGCTTCACGGCTTTCAGAACGGCCAAACCCGTCGGTACCAAGCACGGTATACGGACCCGGCACCCATTTGCGGATAGAGTCGGATAAGACCTTCATGTAATCGGAGGCCGCCACAAAGACACCGCCTTCATTTTGCAGAAGTTCGGTGACATAGGCTAACTTATTGTGATTGGCGTTGAGTAAATTGGTGCGCTCGGCGTTTAACGCTTCGCGGCGTAATTCATTGTAGGAGGTGACTGACCAGATATCGGTTGAGACATTATATTTATCTTCCAGGATCTTCTGCGCTTCAATGACCTGGTTCATAATGGCGCCGCTCCCAAACAAATGCGCCTTTAGGCTTGAGGCCTTAGCCGATTTGCTTAAGCGGTACATCCCTTTAAGAATGCCTTCCTTAACACCTGCAGGCATGGCTGGCATGTTGTAATTTTCATTACCGACGGAGATGTAGTAGAATACGCTCTCTTGGCGCTCATACATGCGGTAAATACCATCTCGGATGATCACGGCAATTTCATAAGCAAAGGCCGGGTCATAGGAAACTAAATTAGGCACGGTTGAGGTCAATAAATGCGTATGACCGTCTTGATGTTGTAAACCTTCGCCGTTAAGTGTGGTGCGGCCTGAGGTGGCGCCCACTAAAAACCCTTTACAACGTAAATCACCCGCCGCCCAGACCAAATCGCCAACGCGCTGGGGTCCGAACATGGAGTAATAGGTGTAGAAGGGAATCATGTTGATGTTATGTGTGGCATAAGACGTACCTGCGGCAATAAAGGAGGAGATGGCACCGGCTTCATTAATACCTTCTTCCAGAATCTGCCCGTCGGTGGCTTCTTTATAATACATTAAGGAATCAGAATCTACAGGTTCATAGAGCTGTCCGGTGTGCGCATAAATACCCACCTGGCGGAACAAGCCTTCCATCCCAAAGGTGCGCGCTTCATCCGGGATAATAGGGACAATTAATTTGCCAACGCCTTCATCGCGTAATAATTTGGACAAGACGCGTACGTAGGCCATGGTGGTTGAGACCGCGCGGCCTTCGGTGCCTTTATAAAATTCTTCAAACACTTCTTCGGACGGTGTCTTTAATGGTGTGACTTCCGTGCGACGCGTTGGGGTGTAACCATCTAATTCCTGACGGCGTTGGCGCAGGTATTGCATTTCCGGTGAATCTTCCGCAGGCTTGTAGAAGGGTGTTTTTACAACTTCAGCGTCGGATAAAGGAATATTAAAACGGGCGCGGAATTCTTTTAATTCCTGCTCGTTAAGTTTCTTTTGTTGATGGGTAATGTTCTTACCTTCACCGGATTCACCTAACCCATAACCTTTAACGGTGTGGGCTAAAATTACTGTAGGAGCGCCCTTATATTCCATGGCAGCTTTGTAAGCGGCATAGACCTTTTCCGGGTCATGGCCACCGCGCTTCATGGTGCGGATTTGCTCATCAGTCAAGCCTGCCGCTAATTCCTGCAAGCGTTCATCGGTGCCAAAGAATTTCTCACGGATATAGGCGCCGTCCGACACCGAATACTTTTGGAATTCGCCATCAACCACTTCACCCATGCGGCGGGCCAAAATACCTTCAGTATCCTTCTCTATTAAGGGGTCCCAATCAGAGCCCCAGATAACCTTAATAACATTCCAACCAGCACCACGGAATAAAGCTTCCAATTCTTGAATGATTTTGCCGTTACCGCGCACCGGTCCATCCAAGCGCTGTAAGTTACAATTAATAACAAAGATCAAATTATCTAGCTTTTCACGGGAGGCCATGGTCAAGGCGCCTAAGGATTCCGGTTCATCAGATTCACCGTCCCCCATGAAAACCCAGGTTTTATAATCATCAACTGGCTTAATGCCACGATCTTCTAAATAACGGTTAAAACGAGCTTGATAAATGCCCATAATAGGTGCTAAACCCATAGAAACGGTTGGGAATTGCCAGAAATTAGGCATAAGCCAAGGGTGCGGGTAGGAGGATAAACCGCCGCCTTGGGCCAATTCCCTGCGGAAATTGGTTAAATGTAGTTCAGTTAAGCGGCCTTCAATATAGGCGCGGGCATAGATACCAGGGGAGGCGTGACCTTGGAAGTAGACCAAATCGCCGCTTCCCTTTTTAGAGCGGGCACGGAAGAAGTGGTTGAATCCAACCTCATAGAGTGTGGCAGATGAGGCAAAAGTGGAGATGTGGCCACCAACCCCATCATGGGCTTTGTTTGCATTGACCACCATCGCCATGGCGTTCCAACGCACTAAGGACTTAATTCGACGTTCTAAATCACGGTTTCCCGGGAATTGAGCCTGATTTTCCTTGGTAATGGTGTTGATATAGGGGGTATTATAGGTGAAAGGGAGGGTAACGCCTGAGGCTTGGGCTCGGATTTGCAGCTGTTGGAGTAGGTATTGCACCCGCTCTGGAGTGCCGCTGTTAAGGACATAATCCAAGGACGCCAGCCACTCGGTTAATTCAACATTGTCCATCACAGACTGCTTTTTTACATTGGCCTCATCACTCATAACAACTCCCTAGGGTCACTGGGGGACATGTACCTAATTCTGTTTTAAAGCCGCATTTTGGCCAAGAATTAGGTACGTGTACCCAAAATTAATTAATGGTGTCGGAGGAGAGATTTGAACTCTCAAGGCTTTCGCCATGCGCTTCTGAGACGCACGCGTATACCAATTCCGCCACCCCGACAAAAAGTCTTTCGGTAACAGTGCAACAGTATAACTGCCTTAAAATTATCTGTCAACAAGAAGCCGCACCTGTTATAATTGCGGCTTATGTTAAACCTTTCATTTCAAACATCTTTGATAGCGGTAGCCCAAATTTTTGCCATGGGAGCTGTGGGTTTTTGGCTAGTTAAGCGTTCCTTCTTGACTCAAGATGGTCTAAAGCTTTTGTCCTGGCTTAGTATTAATGTCATCAATAGTAAGATTATTATGTGATTTATGTCC
>CAYNTZ010000161.1:0-4089 GCA_964400365.1 uncultured Planctomycetales bacterium
AACGTGGAGCTATATTCTGTTGATATTCATGATCCTGATTCATTGCGTAAGGCACTCCAAGGCATAGACATTGCTTACTATTTAGTCCATTCAATGAATCCGCAAAATAAAGATTTTGAAACATCTGATCGAATGGCGGCTAATAATATGGTGCGCATTGCTAAAGAATGCAATGTGAAGAGGATAATTTATCTTGGGGGATTAGGTGTTGATGATAAGGAGTTAAGTCAGCATTTAAAGTCCCGTCATGAAGTCGCTGAGATTTTAAAATCAGGCTCTGTGCCCGTGACAGTTTTTAGAGCCGCAATGATTATTGGTTCTGGCAGCGCTTCTTTTGAAATCCTACGTTATCTCGTTGAGCGATTGCCTGTGATGATTACCCCTCGCTGGGTCAGTACGCCTAATCAACCGATTGCGATCCGCAATGTGCTCGAATACCTTTGCCGATGCATAGAAAAGGATGAAACTACCAGTGAGACTTTTGATATTGGAGGCAAGGAAGTTGTTTCTTATCTTGAATTGATGAGGATATATGCCCAAGAAGCGGGATTGCCAAAACGATGGATTATCCCAGTTCCAGTGTTAACCCCCCACTTAAGTTCTCTATGGATTCATTTAGTAACGCCTGTCCCTAGTTTTATTGCCCGTCCATTAGCTGAAGGGTTAAGGAATCCAGTTGTGTGTAAGGATAATCGTATTAGGGATATTATTAAGCAGGATTTGCTCGATTGCCGGCAGGCAATTAGATATGCATTAGCTCGCACACAGGAAAATAATGTGGAAACATCTTGGGTGGATGCGGGGGTGGTTCCTAATGATGCCTTAGTTCAAGAAGGAGATCCTCATTGGGCAGGTGGTACTGTTTTGGAGGATCGACGTCAATTGACGATTAAAGCATCTAAAGAAAAGGTGTGGAAGGTGATTGCGCGTATCGGCGGAGAAAATGGCTGGTATCATGGGACTTGGGCGTGGGCACTGCGTGGTTTTATAGATCGTTTGGTGGGTGGGGTTGGTTTAGGGCGAGGGCGGAGGAATGCGGAGACTATTCTACCTGGAGATGCCTTGGATTTCTGGAGAGTAACGGGTGTGAAAGAGGGGGATTATTTATCACTAGCGGCTGAAATGAAGTTGCCTGGATTTGCAACGCTTAATTTCAAGATCAACGAGATCGACGCTAATAATTGCAAATTAATTCAGCACGCGCAATTTCAACCCAAAGGATTAGGGGGCATTGTTTATTGGTATATGCTGATTCCTATACATGAATATATCTTTGGTGGCATGATTAAGAAAATTTCTAATTTAGCCATGAAAAATTAACTACAGGAGGCTAGATGAATAAAAATGATGAGAAGAGTTTCGAACAAGAAGAAGCAGATCGACAGATTCCTGATAAGCTTTTTGAATTAGCCATGGCCTGTTCATTTGATGCTTTTATGATTACGACGGCAGAAAAGGGTTTTCCGATTGTTTATATCAATCGGGCATTTACTCAAATTACAGGATATGCGCAACATGAATGTGTAGGGCGAAGTCCTGCTTTTTTACAAGGCCCTAAGACGGATCGAGCTGTTCTTGAAAGATTAAGTGAGAATTTACGCAGTGGAACTCCTTTTCATGGAGAGGCGATCAATTATCGTAAAGATGGGGGAGAGTTTATTATGGAATGGAAGGTGATTGGCTATACTAATCCCCAGGGGAGGATTAGTCATTATATTGCCATTCAGAAGGATGTTACCCAGCTGCGCGCATTAACCAAATCAAAGAAATGAGGCTAGATGCTTAGGTTAGGTTTATGTTGTTTATTTGTTGAGGAACCGATAGGGTTTAATACGACAACGGCGACATCTATTATGAAGCTTAAAAGGCAAGATGCGCTTTTAAAGCTTTCTGGGCTCTGTTTTAAGAATGCCCAATCACTTCAAGCGGCATTAATTTATTGTGCTCAACATCATATTGGCTGTTATAGGGTAGGAAGCCAAATCCTTCCTGTTAAAACTCATCCCCAAGCGGGTTATGACATTCTTGATTTACCTGATGGTAGAGAAATTATCAAAGCTTTACAAATGTGTAAGGTGATTGCCCAGAAATATTCTTTACGGGTAGTTTTTCATCCAGATCAATTTATTTTGTTAAGCTCACCTAATGATGAAGTCACAAAACGCTCTATTGCTGATCTTGAATATCATGCAGAAGTAAGCGAACTAATAGGGGCTGATGTAATCAATATTCATGGTGGTGGTGCCTATGGCAATAAGCAAGAAGCCTTAGATCGGGTTGCACGAAATTTAAGTCGTTTATCCCCCTCAGTGCGGAGTCGACTGACCTTCGAGAATGATGATAAGACCTATACGCCCCAAGACCTTTTGCCTTTATGTAAGAAAGAGGCGATTCCTTTAGTCTATGATGTTCATCACCATCGATGTAATCCTGATAAGTTGTCTATTGAAGAGGCAACTCAAAAGGCAATCAAGACATGGGGGAGAGAACCCCTCTTTCATATCTCCTCTCCTAAGAATGGGTGGGGTGGTGTGCATACAAATCAACATCATGATTATATTGATATTAAAGATTTTCCAGAATGCTGGCGCAAACTTGGTGTTACAATTGAAGTTGAAGCCAAAGCTAAGGAGTTAGCGGTTAAGCAGCTTTATAAGCAGTTGCGTTGAATTTTTCAAATAACAGGGGAGATGGGTATGAAGAAGTTGATAGCGCTTTTAATTGTATTCTCGATAACGGGTTGTGCGAGTACCTTGCCCCGATTAAAGACCGTTGATCAGGTAGACCTTAAACGTTATATGGGGCCCTGGTATGTAATTGCCGCTATCCCAACCTTTATTGAGAAAAAGGCATATAATGCTATTGAGAATTATACGTTGCTTGCGGATGGCAGTGTTGATACGGTCTTTACTTTTAATAGTGGTGATTTTAAAGGGCCGCTAAAGCGTTATAATCCCCGTGGCTTTATTATTGATAAGGTAAATAATTCAACCTGGGGCATGCGCTTTATATGGCCTTTTAAGGCTGAATTTTTAATTACCTATCTGAACGAGGATTATACGCAGACAGTTATTGGGCGTAATAAACGCGACTATGTTTGGATACAGGCGCGTACGCCTCAGATTCCAGAAGCAGATTATCAATTTTTGCTTAAAATGCTGGCAGAGCAGGGATACGACATAACCAAGATTCGCAAGGTGCCGCAATGGATTTCTTCCAATATAAAATGACATCACCGCTTGGGCCTATATATTTGGTGGCTTCCCCAGTGGGATTGCAGGGGGTGTATTTTAATAAACAGCAGGTTTCCTATGTTAATGCTTTGGGGAAATCAACCGTTCAAGAAAGGATATTAAACAAGGCTGTTAAGCAATTAGGGGAATACTTTGCCGGCCGAAGGAAGCGGTTTGAGCTGGTCTTGGATTTGGCTGGTACGCCCTTTCAGCAGCAGGTGTGGCGCCAATTGCTTAAGATACCCTTTGGCAAAACAGTGGCGTATAATGGTATTGCAAAGAAGATTAAGCGCCCTAAGGCTGTCCGGGCAGTAGGTTCAGCCAATGGCAAGAATCCGTTGTGCATTATTATTCCCTGCCACAGGGTCATTGCGGCGGATGGCTCCATCGGCGGGTATTCCGGCGGCATTGGAATTAAGAAGCGCTTATTAGAACTTGAAGGCATCAAAAGCTAAAGGAGTTTATCATGAGCATTGAATCTGATATTGATGGTATTATTCAAAAGAGTGGGGCTAATTACCGTGATTGGTATGTGGGGTTGGCAATTAATCCACGGGAACGTTTATTTGATGGGCATAATGTCAGCGAGAAAAGCGGGATATGGATTGCCCGTGATGCTGGTTCTGAAATGGTGGCGCGTGAAGTTGAGGCCTTGTTTTTGAAGAAGGGGTGCAAGGGCGGCACCCTTAAGAAAGATAGTTCCCGGCATGTGTATGCCTATAAAATGACACGGACGACGCGGGGGTAGTTGCCATGAATCTTTTTAGATTTGATAAGGAGATTTATATTGCCTTCCTTTCCTTGGCGGGGATTGCCTTGCATTTAATATTACGTTTTCTTTTGGATTATCCGCAAG
>CAYNTZ010000162.1:0-3987 GCA_964400365.1 uncultured Planctomycetales bacterium
CGTTAGATAAAAATAAAGTTATCACTGATGCTAAAAAAACGTTCAATGACATTATAGAAAGACATAGTACTGTAGCGGGAATGAATGCTTATATAAGTCAACTAGAAAGAAATATGCGTGGGCTTTCTAGTGGTGTGATGGATACGGTTAACGGCATTAAAGCGATTGTTTATTACGAGATGCAGAATCAGGGAGAAGCATATCCACCGGAGAAGGAAAAAGCATTGCTTGAATTTAGAAAAGAATTTTTAAGTTTAAAGCCTATTTTAGAAGCGCAAATCCACCAATTAGCCGCATCAGAAGGCATTGATTTAGACGCAAAAACCCCACCCAATACTAGTCGGGCTATGATGAGTGAAGCGGAAACGCGGAGAGATGTAAATGATTTAGGGGTTGCTGATGTGGATGCTAAAGAATTAAGGGAATTGCTGGATGAAGTTATTAAAAATGGAGAGGTGGTATCATTTTTAGATGATACATATCTAAAGACAGAAATTCATTTAGTAGGAAAACTCAAAGAGCTTTCTTTAAGAATTGCTGAATTAGCTAGAAATCAAATTATCATTAGGGAGTTGGGTTCATATGTTGCGGTACATCACTCACCCGTTTCAAATAAAGAGGCAATTCTTGCATCGGGGATTGATCCAAAGTTTTCAGATAACTCTTTAGGGTTTGTCGGTTATAACTTTATCAATCCTCAATCTATTTCAAGGGGTTTATCAAGCATAGCTTTTGAAATGATACGAGGCTCAGATGAGTATGGTAGTGTTGGCCTTAATTCTGTTATGGCTTTTGTGTTTAGTTTAAATCATGAAGGATTTAATGAAGGTTCTCCTATAAGAAAAGAAATGGAAATTGACTTAGGGCTTAAAGAAGGGGCTTGGTTCGCGCTTGATGAGCGGTGGGATTCTAGAGAGATTCTAAAACCCAAAGCGGTTGTTGATCTTTCTGTAGATTTATCAAATACCGGTAAAATGCCAGAACTTATCGATGAGTATTGGAGTAAAAATCCAAAAATTAATTATTACAGATTACAACAAGTAGTCGTGACCTACATTTGGCTTAAGCGTTATATCAAGATGATGGAAGGTGTTATTGCAAGTCAGACAATTACAGCGATCAATTCAAATAATTATACTACACCGTTGGACGATTTATTTAAAGGCGGTGCTACAAAAATAAGCCAAGCGCAAATAACCCCCGCAGACCGCGCTTCTATCGCAGCGCATACCAATGTTTCCGTTGTAGCAGATTTGAGTACAGATAAAGCGCAATTAACGGAAGCGAATAAAGAAATTGCTAATCAATTGAGGATAGGGGTAACATTCCTTATCAAGAGTTTAGGTGCCGTAAAGTCAGATTCTCCTAATGGGTTAGGAAAATTTAAAGGAGTATTGCATATATTAACGAGATCTATGACGTTGATTAAAGTGTCTTTTGATATGATTATCGAGGATGAATATTTAGAGACTAAAGCAAGAGAGAGGTATTATAGAAACATTAGGGGGGCTATCCTAGCTATTGAAGGTGGATTAGATTTATGGATTCCGGTAATGGTTGATGGATCGTTAGATAAAAATAAAGTTATCAGTGATGCAAATGATAGATTAAAAGCAGTTTTGACAAAGCATGGTTCTATAGAGAAATATGATGCTTATATAAATGAACTACAAAGAAAACAGCCTGGGATTGCTGGTGGTGTGATGGATACGGTTAACGGCATTAAAGCGATTGTTAATTACGAGATGCAGAATCAGGGAGAGCCGTATCCATCAGACATGGAAAAGGCTTTGCTTGAATTTAGAAAAGAATTCCTAAGGCTTAAGCCAATTCTAGAAGCGCAAATCCACCAATTAGCCGCATCAGAGGGTATTAATTTAGACGCGAAAACCCCACCCCCTGCAAGCCAGGCGATGATCACCATAACAACTTTGGAAGAGAAGGAATATTTAGGGCATCTACGTCAAGAGCTGGATTCTATTAGAAATTATTTAAACTTATTGATGGATGATTATAGGATGCGTTACCCGTCTGCAAATATATATGGCGTTTATCATCGTGTAGTTAGGGAAATAAATTTTATTGATGGTTTATTAGGGTTTCTAGAAGTGGAAGGGCTGAGCGAGGATGAACTAGTATCTGTTAAATCTTCTATTGATAGATTACAAAATATAATGCAGGATTTTGATATAGCTTCCTCAAACGGTTTAAGTAAGGAGCAATTTAAAGAATGGGCTACGAAGGTTAAGGCAGAGTATAACCCAAGTGGTAAGGGTAAATGGGATTTGTACGAATATTTTAGTGCTGAATTCTTTTTAAGTGATGCCTTTACTGATGACTTTATTAATGAAATGTGGGAATTAGACAATCGGGTGGGCAGGCTCAGCTGGAGAGTAGGTGATTTAATAAAATATTTTAAGGAGAAAAGCGTTGCTAAGGAAGGGTTGTCAGTCCTGCGTCCATACGATTTAGAAGGCAAGAAAGTTATTAGGATGACCTCTAAGGATTACGTTAAATGGCGAGAGTTGAGGGTCTTGTTTAATGAATTGCTGAATGTCTATAGGGAAATGCAAAGATCGTATTCTCGTGCTGATAATTTTAGTGGCATTGAACATGAGTTGAGCGATAGATTAATGAATCCTATTAATGGTGCGTTAATGAAAGGAAGGCGATTAAATTATCTGACTGCTGATGAATGGCGTGATTTAGCAGAGAATTTAGGGGCTTTGCGCATAGTCATTGCGGAATGGAGCGATTATAAAGAAGCAGTGCAACGCAGGAGAATGGCGCAAGCTTTTATTAGCAAGTATGAGGGTTTTGCTGATTTTACGGCGAATGATATGGAGTTAGGCGTGATTAGGGAAAGGATTATAGGGGCGATAGATTATGGGAAGGGATGGGATGAAGAAGACCGCGTTGTCCTAGAAGAAGCAGGAATTTCGGTTGATCAGCTAAAGGCAATGACCATGGAAGTTTGGGCTAAGGCATTAAATGTGTTGGTTAGAAAGCCAGATTTTTATCAGAAGGTGAGTGCCTACAATTTATCATCGGAAGCAGACGGTCTTTTAGAAAAAGTAAAGGCCGGAGAGGTTCTTGCTGAGAATGATTTAGTTAAGCTTAATAGGTCTTTATTAAGAAGCATGTACCGCGGCAATATTTATGCCATCGCAAAATTCACTCTTTCAGATGCGTATGACCAGAAATTTACCAACCGCATGAAGGGGCTATTGGACATATTAGATAAGAATTCCCCAAGAATTATAGAAAATCTCCAAGCCTTAAGAAACCGCACGCCTGAAGTGGAGGCGTCTCCATCTAACACAAGCCAGGCTATGGTTGCGGCTTCATTGATTAAGCGCAACGATTTATCAATTACTTTAGGTGAGATTGTTATTGATTTGACAGATAAGCAGTTGCGCAAAAAGGGGAAAACATCAGTAGAAAATATTTTTAAGGGCGATCAGATGAAAAGGGTGTTTTTATTTCTTGATTTTCAGATTGAGGTTCTTGCTAAATTGCAAGAAAGGCAATGGGATATTATGGTAAGCGTGCTGGGTGGGGATAAGATTGAAGGGAAAGGCAAGCAGTTTATTAGTATGATCAAGGAAGGAGGTAGCATTGCAAAGGCGCAGATAAGAAGAAGCGCTCCGTATCATGTTGTTAGATTTGAACGTATTCAAGATGGGGTATACAGTTTAGCTTTAGATAGTGCGATGACAGTGGTGGAACGTGAGGAGCGCGCAGAGATTGCTGTACGTAGCCTGGGGCATGGAGAGGAGTTTAATCCTCGGGGGTTTAATACAGATGAGGCGTTTAAGATAATAGGGAAACGCCTTGATAAGGTTGGTTCAAATGTAGGGGAAGCTGTGCGTAAACAAGCACGTGAGTCATTAGAGCATTTTAAGACACTGTACGATCAGAGAAGCAATATAAGCGCACAGGTGTTAGTAGATGCAATGAGAAATGCAAAAGAAGCTTTGGTGGTAT
>CAYNTZ010000163.1:0-3976 GCA_964400365.1 uncultured Planctomycetales bacterium
CATAGGTATCCTTATTCCAATGGTTTAATGTCTCTTAATGGCTTATGACTTTGTGCCAGCGACCAATCTTCCAACAATTCATCTCTGTGCACAGAAGCCCACTCCAAAACTAAACCCAAAACACGCTGAGGCAACCGGCCTTTTAATACACGCAACGTTTCAATCTCTATAGCTGCTGAATGATCACCATAATAAGCATGAAAATGAGGAGGCACATGCTCATCAAAATACATGCGAATATAAATCCCGAAGAAGACGCTAATCGTTGGCATTCATCCCTCACGCTTTCAAATAAAATATACCACACTTCTGATACTGCTAACAACTAATTTATCATACACACAAAATTTAACTAGTTGCCGACTCTTTAGCTTCACGCTCCGCCGCCATTAAAGCATTGGTCAAATCATCCATGTCACCGTTGAGGATTGATTCTAATTGGTGGCTGGTATAGCCGATACGGTGGTCGGTGACACGGCGGTCTGGGGAAGTGGAGGTACGGATCTTTTCAGAGCGGTCACCCGTTCCAACTTGCGTCTTACGGAAAGCCGCTTCTTTCTGCGATTGATCCTGTTGTATCTTATCAAGCATGCGGGCCCGTAAAATACGCATAGCCTTAGCCCGATTCTTTAATTGGGAACGCTCATCCTGGCAGACGACAACGGTATTGGTCGGCAAATGGGTGATGCGCACCGCAGAATCGGTGGTGTTAACACTTTGCCCGCCGGGACCGGATGAACGGTACACGTCGATCTTTAAATCTTTTTGATCAATGACTAAATCAATTTCTTCAGGCTCCAGCATGATGGCGACCGTCACGGCCGAAGTATGAATACGGCCTGACGCTTCGGTCGTTGGCACCCGTTGAACGCGATGCGCCCCACTCTCCCACTTTAAACGCTTGGAACATTCCTTGCCTGAAAGTGAAAAAACAACTTCCTTAATCCCGCCAGCTTCAGAATCAGAATACGACATTAACTCCAAGGTCCAACCTTTCAAATCCGCATACTTGGAATACATCCGGTAAAGGTCCGCGGCAAAAAGGCTCGCTTCTAAACCGCCAGTACCAGCACGGATTTCAACGATGATATTACGGTCAGGTTCGTTCTTAGATGGGTCGTAAAAATCGGTAAGTTCTTGGGTGTATTGAGCCAATTTTTCTTCCAGATCGGCCAGCTCAAGTTTGGCAAGTTCAAGGAAATCCGCATCGCCTTTTTGTTTAACAAGCTCCTGCATTTCCTTGATTTGGGCAATGGTTTTATTGTAGGAAGAAAAAAGAGCCATCAAGGAAGACAAATCGGCAAACTCTTTAGCGAGTTTGCCGTATTGTCCTTGATCAGCAATGACTTGTTGGTCACCGAGGAGACCTTCAAGCTCATGGAAGCGTTTTTCGCTTAGCTCAAGCTTGCGAAGATCATTTGCCCTTAGCATAACGCTTGTTGAAACGTTCGATGCGGCCGGCCGTATCTACGAGCTTCTTGGAACCCGTAAAAAACGGATGACATTGGGAACAGATTTCAACACGGATAGCCTTCTTGGTGGCACGCGTATGAATAACGTTGCCGCAAGCGCAGGTAATCGTGGCTACATCATAACTTGGGTGAATATTTGCTTTCATTTCTCTAACTCCTGAGTTTAAAAGACCGCCTAATTTGAAGCCGGAATTATATACTATTTATTCATATTTTGCAAGAACTCTGAATTGCTCTTGAATTTTGATATTTTACTGATTAAAAGCTCCATGGCTTCCGCAGAATTAAGGTCATTGAAGGCTTTGCGCAATAACCAGGCACGCTGCAAGTCACTTTCAGGCACCAGCATCTCCTCATGGCGAGTATTGGAACGCTTGATATCAATAGCTGGGTAAATACGGCGTTGGAATAAGTTGCGGTCTAACTGCAATTCCATGTTACCCGTACCCTTAAATTCTTCAAAAATAACTTCATCCATGCGACTTCCGGTATCAACCAAGGCCGTTGCGATAATGGTCAATGAACCGCCCTCTTCAATATTACGAGCAGCACCAAAAAAGCGCTTAGGCTTATGTAAGGCGTTGGAGTCCACACCACCGGATAAGATCTTACCGGAATGCGGCACCACCGTGTTATACGCACGCGCCAAACGCGTAATACTATCAAGCAAGATAACCACATCGCGCTTATGTTCAACCAAACGCTTGGCCTTTTCGATAACGATTTCAGCAATTTGCACATGCCGCTCAGCTGGTTCATCAAAGGTCGAGGCAATAACTTCACCTTTAACGGAGCGCTGCATATCGGTAACTTCTTCCGGGCGTTCGTCGATCAACAAGACAATCAAGACCACTTCCGGGTGATTGGCCACAATGGCGTTAGCCACCTTTTGCATCAACACCGTCTTACCAGAATAAGGAGGCGCCACAATTAAGGCACGCTGCCCCTTACCAATCGGGGTTAACAAATTCATGATACGGGTGGACACTTCATTCTGCGTTGTTTCCAAATTTAAACGTTCCTTAGGATACAGGGGCGTTAAATTATCAAAGAAAATCTTATCCTTACACTTTTCCGGATTTTCAAAATTAACCGCCTCCACCTTCAGCAAGGCAAAATACTTTTCGCCTTCTTTTGGCGGACGGATCTGGCCGGAAACAGTGTCCCCTGTCTTTAAGTCAAAACGACGGATTTGTGAGGGAGATATATAGATATCATCAGGACAAGGCAGGTAATTGTATTTATTGCTTCTTAAAAAACCAAAACCTTCTGATAAGATTTCCAAGGTCCCTTCGCCAAACATCAGGCCTTCCTTTTCAGCCTGGGCTTGCAGGATCTTAAACATCAAATCCTGTTTCTTTAAGGTGGAAGCACCTTGCACATCCATCTCACGGGCGAGCTTGGAGAGCTCAGCCATCTTCATTTCTTTTAATTGCTCTATATGGACGGTCTTCCCTGAAGGATTAGCCGGTTTATAATCGCCATTACCATTTTCTTTTGCGTCTTCTTTTTCATTTTTTGTTTCTGCCCTGCTCATGCTTTTCTCCTGGTTATCACGCTACCTTTAGCGGGATTTTGTTGCTTTTCTTCGTAATAATCTATCTATAATCGCATCGACCTGTTTGCGCGTATGTGCCTTTGTTTGGCTATTGTCGATCAATATATCCGCCAATGCACATTTTTGGGCTAAAGGCATCTGATGCCTTAAACGCTGCCCCACCTGCTTCTCACTTAAACCCTGACGCCCCTTAGCACGCTTAATCTGCTGTTGACGCTTGGCGAAAACCACAATAGTCGTATCTGTAATCTTATCCCAACCTGATTCAAACAAGAGCGGCACATCTAAAACAACTAACTGCTTACGCTTATTTAGGGAAATTTGCTTTTTAACTTGCCTTAAAGCCTCTGGATAAAGGATGTCGGTGAGTTTCTTTAATTTAAGCGGATCAGTAAAAACAATGTTGGCTAATTGACAGCGGTTAATCTTATTTGAGTCAAGTATAGCATCCCCAAAAGTTTTTGCCACTTTTTTTATTATTTTCTGCTCTTGCAATAAATCACGCGTGATCGCATCAGCATCAACCACCGCAGCACCCTTGAGCTTAAACATGGCTGCAACAGTTGATTTGCCGGTGGCCAAAGCCCCAGTTAAGCCTACGATAAGCATTTTAAATATACCTTTTGATAATCCTTAGCGGATTTCTCCCAAGAAAAACGATAACGCATGGCATGAGCCACCAAGGTTTCCATCTGCACCTTTTGTTTATACACCTTATTAGCCTCATGAATCGCTTTTAAAAAAGATTCCTTTGTGTACTGGGTAAATGGAAAACCATTACCCGTCTGGTGGATTGGATCATATAGCGATACTGTATCGGATAAACCACCGGTTTTATATACAATTGGGATAGCGCCATAACGAAGTGCAATCATCTGGCCTAAACCGCAGGGTTCAAAGACTGAAGGCATTAAGAAAAAATCTGAGGCCGCATAAATCTTATGCG
>CAYNTZ010000164.1:0-3954 GCA_964400365.1 uncultured Planctomycetales bacterium
AACCTAAAGAAGCAAAGAAGGTCAAATAAGTCTTTGTATGCCAAAGATTAAGCGGGTTGTCTTAGGTGTTTGCGGTAGCATTGCCGCGTATAAGGCGGGGGATATTATCCGCCGTTTGCAGGATGCTCATTGTGATGTAACGGTGGTGATGACTGCCCAAGCGGAGCGTTTTATTACGCCGTTGACCTTAGCAGCATTGTCGGGTAAGGATGTATTTGTCGATATGTTTGAGGCGCAAGCCTGGAGCATGGCGCATATTGAATTAGCCAAGACGGCCGATGTTTTTGTGATTGCACCAGCGACGGCCAACATGATTGGTAAATTAGCCAATGGCCTAGCCGATGATTTATTGACGACCTTGGCGATAACAACAAAGGCGCCATTGTTGGTAGCGCCGGCGATGAATGATGAGATGTTTGCTAATGCTTTTGTGCAAGAAAATTGCGCTAAGCTAAAGAAACACGGCATTAAATTTATCGAGCCTGTCAAAGGTAAATTAGCCTGCGGCGTTGTCGGAGTCGGGCACTTAGCCGAAGTCGATGATATTGTCAAAGCTGTTTTGAAGGTGTAATAACGGCGCGATAGCCAAGTGGTAAGGCAGCGGTCTGCAAAACCGCTATTCATCGGTTCGATTCCGATTCGCGCCTCCAGATATAGTAGAAAAATTTAGTATCACTTGGGGAGTTGTTATAAAACCCCCTTAGTGCGAGTGGTGGAAACACTAAGAAGTGCAGCAGGTGGGGCTCCGTTGTAAGTTTTTTTTGGGGCGGGTGGTGGAATTGGTATACACGCAGGACTTAAAATCCTGTGGTCGCAAGACCGTGAGGGTTCAATTCCCTCCCCGCCCACCAAAGCAACATTTTTGGACTCGTAGCTCAGTTTGGTTAGAGCACTTCCTTGACATGGAAGGGGTCACAAGTTCGAGTCTTGTCGAGTCCACCATCTTTATCAGCAATGTTGGCTTACCATTATGGATTATTCCCGCGATATAGATAAGATCCGTCACAGCTGCGCGCATGTCATGGCCCAGGCGGTGCAGGAGCTTTGGCCTGAGACCAAGGTGACCATTGGCCCTGCCATTGATAACGGTTTTTATTATGACTTCGACCGGAAAGAAACCTTTACCGACGAAGATTTAAAAACCATTGAAAAGCGTATGCGCCAGATCATCAACAAAAATCCGGCGATCACCAAGGAAGTGTGGAGCCGTGACAAGGCCATTGAATACTTCCGTTCCAAAAAAGAAACCTATAAGGTTGAATTGATCGAAAGCTTTGACCCGACCGAAGAAGTCTCAGTTTATAAAACTGGAGACCAATGGCTTGATTTATGCAAAGGCCCCCACGTTGAAACGGCAGGAGCAATTAAGGGGTTTAAGCTTTTAACCGTCGCTGGTGCTTACTGGCGCGGAGATGAAAAGAACCAGATGCTGCAGCGCATTTATGGCACAGCTTTTGCTTCCCAACAGGAACTCGACGCGTATTTAAAGATGCTCGAGGAGGCTGCCAAACGCGATCACCGCAAGATTGCCACTCAATTAGACTTGTTCCACATTTATCATGAAACCGCCGGAGCTGGCTTGGTGTTCTATCACCCCAATGGCGCGATGTTGCGTAAAACCATTGAAGACTATGTGCGCGCCAAGCATTTGGAACGCGGCTATGACCTGGTCATGACCCCTAATATGCTAAAGGGCAAGCTCTGGGAAATTTCTGGGCACGCAGGCCATTATAAAGAGAATATGTATTACTTTAAGGTCGACGGCGAAGACTATGCCGTTAAGCCCATGAATTGCCCGGGCCACATTTTAATTTACAAATCACACATCCGTTCCTACCGGGAATTGCCCGTTCGTTATTTCGAATTAGGCACGGTTTACCGTCAAGAAAAGGCAGGCGTTCTGCATGGTCTTTTGCGCGTGCGCGGGTTTACCCAAGATGACGCGCATATTTTCTGCCGCCCAGATCAAATTAAGGACGAGGTGGTTAAGGTTATTGATTTCGTTTTTGAAGTGATGAAGGATTTTGGTTTCAATGATTTGCACATTGAGCTTTCCACCCAACCGAAGGATTCCATGGGTGAACAGGCTAATTGGGACAAGGCGACCAATGCCCTGCGGGATGCCCTGACAACCAAGAATATTAAATTTGACGTTGATGAAGGCGGCGGTGCTTTTTATGGGCCGAAGATTGATATTAAATTGAAAGATGCGATTGGTCGCCAGTGGCAATGCGGGACCATCCAATGTGATTTTAATTTACCAGAACGGTTTGATATTAATTATGTCGACGAGAGCGGCCAACAGGTTCGCCCTATTATGCTGCACCGCGCCATCTTGGGAAGCTTGGAACGTTTTATTGGCACCTTGATCGAGCATTATGCGGGCAACTTTCCCCTGTGGTTGGCGCCCAATCAAGCTGCCATTATCCCCATTAAGCCCGAGCATGAAGCTTTTGCCCAGGAATTAAAAATTAAATTAGCCCAGGCGGGCTTTAGGGTGTTGGTTGATGACCGCAATGAATCTTTAGGCAAACGTATTCGCGAAGCATCAGTTAAAAAGATCCCGTATCAATTAGTTATCGGGGACAAGGAAGTGGAAAGTAAACAAATTGGTGTTCGTTTGCATACGGGCGGTGATTTGGGAGCCATGAGCCCAGAAGCGCTTTTAGAGCGCATGCACAAGCAAATGGTTGACAAAACCTGATCCGTCGGGTAGAATTTTGCACTTTGTAATTTAATAACCAGGAGGACGGGTATTTTAAAGCACATTCGTATTAACGCTCAGATTCGCGCAAAAGAAGTTCGTGTCATTGGGCCAAACTCAGAACAATTAGGTGTTGTTGCAATTGCGCGCGCCTTGGAATTGGCTGATGAATTTGGGCTGGACTTGGTGGAAGTTGCTCCAACGGCAACGCCGCCGGTTTGCCGGATCATTGATTTCAGTAAATATAAGTATGACCAAGAGAAGAAAGAGCGCCGCGTAAAGAAGAGTCAGCACATTACGCAATTAAAGCAAATCCGCCTAAAGCCGCATATTGATGACCATGACCTGGAAACCAAGATGAAGCAGGCGATTGCCTTCTTAGGCAAAAAAGATAAGGTAAAGATTAATTTAGTTTTCCATGGTCGTGAAATGTCTTTCAGGGACCAATGGAAGGCTGTTTTAGATAAGGTGATTACCTTAACGGCGGAACATGCCATTGTTGAAAAGGCCCCCTTAGCAGAAGGCCGCATCGTATCAATGGTTTTATCGCCAAAGTCTGACAAATAGCACACAAAGAGCAGGGCAAGAAAAGGAAAGCACATGGCAAAAACCAAGGTTAAAAAAATCAAATTAAAAACAAAGAAGGCGGCGGTTAAACGCTTGCGCATGACCAAGAGTGGTCTGTTGAAGAAGCGCAATGCTGGCCGTCAGCATATCTTAGGAAAGAAGTCACGCAAACGTAAACGTCAATTGCGCAAAGATGGTTTTATCTCCGCGACGGATACCAAGCGCATTAGGAGGGTATTACCATATGGTACGAATTAAAACGAATGTATATTCACACAAACGCAAGAAACGCGTTCTAAAAGAAGCCCGCGGCCAGTTTGGCGACCGCAGCAAGCGTTATAAAGAAGCAGCCAAGTCATTAACGGCATCTAAGCAATATGCTTATTTTGACCGCAAGAAAAATGCTGGTGCGTTCCGCGCCCTATGGATTGTACGCTTAAATGCCGCTTGCCGTGAGAGTGGCATTTCATACAGCAAGTTTATCCGTGGATTAAAAGGTGCTAAGATTGAATTAGACCGCAAGATGTTGTCTGAGATTGCAATCAGTTCACCGGAAGTTTTTACGCAACTTGTTGAAAAAGCCAAGGCGGGTTATTCAACCCCCATCGCTGCTAAAAAAGCAGTGGTCAAGGCTCCTAAGCAAGTGCGTGCTGTTAAAGTTGCTAAGGTTGTCAAAGCTAAAG
>CAYNTZ010000165.1:0-3942 GCA_964400365.1 uncultured Planctomycetales bacterium
GTTTGGGATTCATTTTCTTTATTTATTATTCTGCATTTGCAAGTTATGCCTTTTTATTGTTAATAATTTCTATGTTTTGTTCTGAGAATAGAGTTAAAAAAATTCAACTCTTTTATATGAGCATTGCTTCATTATTTGGTTTCTTTGGTGGAGGGAGTTCGTTCTTGCTTGCTTTTAATATCTTAAATTTTCCTCTATTTTTGATATTTTTTACTTTTTATCCAATGATTGTCTCATATGCGGTCATAAAATATAGATTTATGGATGTTACGGTATTCTTTACTAGGGCTAGTATATTCTTAATTGTTTATACTTTAGTTTTAGGTATTCCCTTTTGGATTGGGTATAAATTATTAGGGCAGGGGTTATGGTTATTACCAATTTCTTTAATGGGCTTATTTGCGACTGCAGGTCCTTTTATTTATCTTTTTATTCAAAAACGAGCTGAAGATGCTTTGCAACAAGAGCAAAGAAGGTATCAAACCACATTGCGGCAAGCATCCGCAGGGATGGGGAGGATTAAGGACTTAAAGAAACTTCTTAACATGATTGTTTATGTATTAATTCGCGCTGTACGCCTTGATCATGCGTTAATATATGTTTTTGATGAGCGTAAGAAACAATATGTTTTGGGTGCGACTAAGCAACGGGTAGGACATGCTCATTTTAATGAGGGTATTGATGCTGCCGGGGCGTTAGTACAGAACTTACTAAGAAATCGTTTGCCAATTATTTATGAAGAAATTAAGCAACGTGTACAAGATTTTAAAGATATTGAATTGTTTGAATTAGAAAAGACAATGGCTTCTTTGGGGGCTGAGCTTGTTATTCCTATCTTTGTAGATCAGAATTTGACAGCCATTGTAGTCATGGGCAAAAAAGAATCCGGCAAGCTTTATAATGAGGATGATTTATCTGTTTTTACCATTCTTGCCAATCAAGCAGCCTTAGCTATTGAAAATGCTCAGTTTTATGAAGACATGAAGCTTACCCAAGAACAATTATTTCAAGCAGAGAAAATGGCTACTATTGGTACGATGGCGGATGGGCTTTCGCATCAAATTAATAATCGGTTCCATGCACTTGGGTTTATTGCGGGGGATGCGTTGGATACAATTAAGATTTGTAAGGAAAAGGGTGTGCCGGATAATTTGAAGGAAACCTTTAATGATTTAGAGCGCTCGTTTAACCGGGTGCAAGAAAATGTGGTGCAGGGGGGTGAGGTGGTGCAAGGGCTTTTGCGTTATACCCGTAAAGGTGATGAGGGTTTTGTGGCTGTTAATTTTGAAGATGTATTTAAATCAGCTTATGAAATGGCTCAGTTTAAGATCAAGACCACTGACTTAAAAGTCGTACGTATGTTTGATCCGCTTACTGCGCCAAAGATCAAAGGAAATTTTACGCAGTTACAGGAAGTGTTCTTTAACCTCATTGATAATGGCTATGATGCTATGATGCAGAGGAAGACAGAGTTAAAGGAGCCAGGCTTTGTTCCTACGTTAAAAGTTTATGTTAACGCTTTAGAAGGTAATCAGGTTGAGCTTATCTTTGAAGATAACGGGGCTGGTGTTAAGCCGGATGATATGAGTAAGTTATTTACCCCATTTTTTACGACCAAGTTGTCCAGCAAAAAGGGTACTGGCCTTGGGCTTTATGTGATTAAGAAGATCATTGAGGATAATCATAAGGGGCAGGTCATTATGGATTCTGTTTATATGGTTGGCACTAAAATGAAACTTCGTTTACCAATTGCCTTTGAATAATATTTCCGATACACTAAAGCTATGTCTAAATTATTAATTGTTGATGATGAATCTGATATCCGTGAATTTGCCAAAAGCTTTTTTAGAAAGCGCGGCATAGATGTATTTACAGCGTCGGGCGGAAGGCAGGCGTTGGATATCATTGCGAAAGAAAATCCCGACTTGGTTTTGCTTGATGTCCGTATGGAAGAAATGACTGGTATTGAAGCGTTGCGTGAGTTAAGAAAGATTAATAAAGACACCAAGGTGGTGATGGTTTCTGGTGTTGAAGATGAAGAAATAGTTACTGAAGCTAAAGTCTTAGGTGTTGTTAATTTTGTCCATAAGCCCCTTATTTTAGAAGAGCTTGAGAAAATCGTCCTTACCGAGTTAAACCGCTAATATGGCTGCCATCAAGATCGACTATAAGCGCGAACTTGAATATGCCTCAAAGGGCATGATCCTCATTCATGACCCTAAACTCCTCATTAAATTAATTGTTCGTTCGATTGTCCAAAAGGTCCGCATTCAGCACGCGGGCATGATCCTTTATGATCCATTGAAGGATGTTTATGTGTTGTCTATTTCCCGTGGGGATGTGGGAGCGCGTATTCCGGAAGGGTTTATCCGTTTTGATAAGAAACAGCCGATTATTAAGTTGTTTTTAGAGAAGGAATTTAAATACTTAGTTGAAAACCGTAATGCCTTAGTTGCGGAAGATATCAATAAGCTTATTTGGAAAGAATCGGTTATTTCAAACGGCAATGGGACTAAGAAATTATTGCAGGATGTTGCTGAGCAAATGCCAAAGCTTAATGCTATTGCCTGTGTGCCGGCTTATTATCATCATTCCCTCTTAGCTATTTTATTGTTGGGGGAGAAACATGATAATAGCCGCTTTGAACAGGAAGAATTGGATTTCTTTTCAGCGTTAGCCTCTGACGTAGCCATGGCTATCCGTAACGCGCAGTTATTTGATGATTTAAAGCGCGAGGCTGATCGGAATCGTAATTTATTTATTCAAACCACCATTGCCTTAGGCAGCGCTATTGAAGCCAAGGATGCCTATACCCATGGGCATACCGAGCGTGTGACTAAATATTCCTTGGCCATTGCCCGTCAAATGCAGGCAAGCCAGGCGCATGAATTTCCTGCCAAGTTTTTTGAAAATCTTTATATTTCAGGGCTTTTGCATGATATTGGTAAGATTGGTGTTCCTGAATCTATTCTTTGCAAACAAGATAAATTAACAGTAGAAGAATATGAAATCATGAAAACCCATACCACCCGTGGGGCAGAAATTCTAGCGCCATTAACGGGTTTTGAAGAATGCATTAATGGTGTTAAATACCATCATGAGCGTTATGATGGCAAGGGTTATCCAGAAGGTTTAAAAGGTGAAGATATTCCTATGATTGCCGCTATTATTGCAGTAGCAGATACCTTTGATGCCATCACCACCGACCGTTCCTACCGTAAGGGGATGAGCAAGGAAATTGCTATTGTTGAAGTTGAGAAATACATTGGCAAGCAATTTAACCCCAAACCCGCCCAAGCCCTTATTGAGTTGTTTCATAAGGGAGAGTTATAGGTAATTCAATTGTAAATTTTGTTCCTACGTTTAATTGGCTTTCTACGAGTATTCTTCCATTGTGATTCTTGATGATTTCATGGGTAATGGCTAATCCTAAACCAGTGCCGCGGTCTTTCTTGCTGAAGAATGGATCAAAGATGTGAGAGATATCTTCAGGTGAAATGCCCTTGCCTGTATCTTCGATTGTAATGCAGCGCTTCCTGTTATTTCCAAGTGCCTTTGTTGGGAATCCAGAGCTTATTTTTAATTCCCCTCCATTGGGCATGGCATCAATAGCGTTAAGTAAGATATTCAATAACACCTGACGAAACTGGTTTTCATCGATATTAAGGGCTTGGCCAGCTGGTAATTGATAGTTTTTAATGAGGGTGATTTTATGTTTAATAAAATCATTATTAAGGAAATCTGTTGTGTGGTCAATGAGTTGGTGTATGCCAGTTGGTTTTAACTGAGGAGGGGTTGGTTTGGCATAATCTAATAATTCTTGTACCAGGGTGTCAATGCGATTGACTTCATTGCTAATGATGCGGGAGAATTTTAGTAAGAATTCTTTATCGTCCAAGCGTTTTGGGAGCTGTTCGGCAAAGGTTTTGATAGGTGTTAAGG
>CAYNTZ010000166.1:0-3858 GCA_964400365.1 uncultured Planctomycetales bacterium
TCTTTTAGCATCTCAGGATACTCCACCATTTCAGCCAGCTTAGCCCTATTTTCATTTACCAAATACATGCCATATAAAGCAGAAGCAATCTTTATGTTTTCTGCCAGCTTGTTGATCAAGCCAGCATCCTCCCCAGCCAGATCGAGCCCACCCTCTACTGATAGATCAAGCCATCCAGACAAAGGAGATATCTCATTAACAAACAAATCCTGCCAGGCAACGATATCTGACGTAATATCCTCAATGGTTCTACCCGCATATCTGCGCTGATAAGCCGTCTCTATAAAATCAGCTGCCCTTCGCTTTGCCATAACAGGATCTATTATCATAGAATCTAACAATATTCTCAAATTATCATCCCCTGCTAAGCGCTTCAATATTTCCTTATATTGACCCTCAGTTCTTTTAAACGCCGCCTGGGTATCCACGGTCATCGCGGGGTTAAGCGCTTCAAAGGCCAAATTAAATGCTACGGTCTTTTCTGCTGCTTCTGGATTTCCTGGATTTTTATCTGGATGCCATTTAAAAATTAATGCGCGATACGCCCTCTTTATTTCATCTAAGGTGGCTCCTGCCACTAGCCCTAGCACGCTCAACGCCTTTGTTTTATCCATTGCGGCTTTGCGCAGGGGCTGATGCTGTTGCCTCGAATCTTCCGCCCTTGCGTTTAGCCTCTTTTCTTCAATCTTATTTTGATAACTATTAATCTTATTCTGCTCTGCAACCCATTCCTTGGCCTCCTGTAAAACCTTATAGGCTGTCTCAAAATCATTTGCCTCAATGGCTTCGTTCAAAACCCTTTCCCAGTATGTTAAAAATGCTGCCCGCTCATGATCAGCGGCCAATAAATCAACATTATTATCTTTATCATCATTAAAAAAAACAATATGATCTTGATCAACCCAATCAAAACTAATCATCATGTTCACCCCGCCAAACCATCCAAACACCTTTGGGTTCCTCCAAGTCTTGCCTGGGCCATCAATGTAGGATTCGCCGCCTTCCGTGCTATCATAATTAATTACCTTGAACTTATTCCCAACCCTTTTGATAAATACCTTCATGTCCTTATCTTGTGCCCCCGATACGACGATCTTAAAAGCCTTAGCCTGTCCTTCTTTAAATTCAAGAACTGCCCCCGACTTAACAAATTTATGCTGATCAGTGAAATTAGTCACCTGCACCACGCCGTTTTTAAACCCAACCATATAATCCCCAAAGTTTATCGTCCCTCCGTTGGGAATGGTCCTTTTATCATTATCCTGACCTATAAAACTAGCATATACTAGCCCCGCCTGCTTTTCTACTGTGATCCGAAAGCTGTTCTGAGTTCTTGGTAGGCCTAATTGCTTATCTGCCAAGGAAGTTATTACCAATTGTCTGCTTTCTCCGACAGAAAGAACCAATTCAACCTTCTGGCCTTTTCCCAATTCATGGTTCTTTGCCAAATTTGCTGAAATCATCGCCGCGCTTTTATTTGACCTGCGGCCTGCCAACCACCTAAAAGCCCCTAATTGCATCAATTCTTTAAACCGATCATCGTGAGTATATGAATCATGCCCTGTTAATAGCGCTGTTTGAATATAAACTAACGGCCTTTTTGAAACCTGAATGCTTTCAATAGCCTCTAACAAATGGCCAAGCTCATGAAAAACAACATTTGTCGGATCATGCAAGCCTTTTGCACCACCATACTTTTCAATAATCCCTGCTAATTGAGCGCTAAGGTACATGCGCTTCCCACCTAAGGACAAATGAAACATGCCTGAAAAGGGAACATCCGCTTTGGCAATAAAGACCTCATTGGGGTCAAAGCCAAATCGATAGGCAATATCTTGGCCCAAGGTCAAAAGCAGACGATCATTATCATCCAGCTGTGGCTTAACCATTTGCTCATGTGTCAATTTCTGCGCCTCTTCTGTTGCCCTAGCCTGAACTAGGCGCCTTGAAAAATCTTCATCATCATAGGCATGCATTTGCTCCCGGTCTTTATTTGTTAACCCCTTGGCCGCGACAAAGGACCTTGCCCCCTCGGCATTAATTTCTTCCATCACCCTAAGCCGCCTTAACAATAGGCTCATCACATTGCCTTCCTTAAGGCGAGCTTTTATCTCGGAAATAAAGGGAACAAAACTTTCCCGTCGGCTGGCCGTTAAACGGCTATCCCCTTGGTCTTGCCCCTCAAACCATCCTCTAGCTACTGAAAGATCTGTATATAGTTGTTCAAAGTGCCCCTCTGGTAAAACAGCTTGTGGTTCTTCTAATAAGGCATTGATATCCCCAGCGGCATCAAAAAGATGCCGTCCCGTCGATGGATCGGTTTTAAAATTACCGGTAGCCTGCTGGGTGGCATTGTCCCAATAATAGGATTGATTGCTGGTTTCCCAATCGCGAGGCATCCCTTCAATAAAAAATGTCCTGTCTTCCAATTGCTTGCGCACCAGCACCTGATAAAAAGCCGCCGCTATCCACACTTGCAGTTGCTTCATATATTCACCCTCACGCTCAAAAGAAGAACGGTTTTGAATTAAGGGTAGCGGAATCTGGATAACTAAACGCAATTGCTCAATATAGCGCCACAAATGCTTAGGGATTAACGCAAATAATTCTTGTTTTAAGTGCCAGTCCTCGACGCGTAATCCTTTTTTATCTACAATCTGAATGGGCATATCCTGATCCTTGGTGGACCATAGGCGCAGGCGCGGTAAATCGTCCGCGGTGGCCCCTTCAAACAACATCTGCTTCCCTGCGCCTGCTTTGTTTAACTGGAATGGCAGGTCAACCAACATTTCCTTGCCTTCGACATTGACAATCTCCTCTTGAACCTTGCCTTCTTTGAATTTCTCCAAAACCACCTGGGTCGACTCAAGCATGCCGGTAAAAACCTTCCATTGCCGCTGGCTGATCATTTGTTCCAACTCAGGCAGGACATGATCACTGCTCTTAATACGCCGCACCGTAACACCTGTTGATAGCTCTTGGGGGTTATTGATGACGTCAATGCGTTGTAAGCTAACCGCGCCTTCCTCTGCATTAACCGAGATCACAAAGACATAGGCCTCTTTTCCATTATTAACAATCATCTCCACCCTGTCACAGCCCGAATAAATAGTGAATTTACCGGTACCAAAAAATCCCGCCATTGCCCCTTGCTGGTTAAATTCCTTTTTATTAGATTTTGGGATAAGCATAGCTAATACCTTACCAATGGGCGGGCCTTGGCCATCATCAACGATTTCTTCCACAAACTCACCTGTTCTTTCATCCTTATAGTAGCGCACGCGCATCTGTTTAGCGCCGGCATCTGATGCGTTTTGGGCGATCTCGGCGGTATAACGGCCGGATTCACCCTGCACCTTAACAAACTGGCTAATTTCCCGACGCAAGAAATCCAAGGCTGTCTCTTGGGCTAATCTGCCTTGTCCAATCGCCTCCATTAATTCATCAATGGTGTATTGATCTTTTCCATCTGCGCTTTGAGGACGCGTGGCATTAAAATGTGTAATGCGTTCAATGGGCAAATTAAGCCCCTTGAGCTTCCAGCTGACACCTGCAGGATAGGCCAAGGGCATATTCCTGACCATGTCCACATTATTCATTAAAAAGGCCATGAAATCCCGGGCCCGTCCTAAGGATAACGGAAGGTTCCCGCTATTAACACCCCTTAATATTTCGTCCTCCTTGGCAGAACTCTCCTTGGGATCAAAGGCATCCACCCACATCGAAAAATAGCCCTCACCTTTAGATGAGGCGGCCATCAATCTTGCCAGCTGTTGCATCACAATCCCCTGCGCCCCCTCCTTGCGGTGTGCAGCCTCACTTAAGAAACGCATCATCACGCGTAATGCCCTTGGCTTT
>CAYNTZ010000167.1:0-3837 GCA_964400365.1 uncultured Planctomycetales bacterium
CAAATGCATATAACAACCGCTGCAGGCATTCTTGTCATTGACCATGACAATCGCCAAACCGTCTTTATTATTTAAGATACGCTCATAGCGGCTTAAAATATCAGGCCTTACTTCCGGCGTAATACGCAAGCGCTGAGATTCCTTCACCTTCAACTGATCTTGCGCAACAGCTAACGCTTCATCAACCGCCTTTTTCTTTACATTAAATTCTTGTTCATACTTTGCAACAACCGCCTTCTCCGCTTCCACGGCCTTACGCGCGGCTTCTACTTCATCAAAACCAGCGAGAATCTTATCTTCAATAAGGCTCTTGTCTGCCTTGATATTTTCAATCTCTAAGAGCTTAGCTTGATATTCTTTATTCGTCTTAAGCAAGGCCAGCGACGCATCTGCCTTGGCAATGGCCTCGTCTTTGGACTTGATATCATTATCTAAACTCTTCTGTGCCACCTGGATCGTTTTTAAATTATCTTCCAGTTTCTTTAAGGTCGCTTTCTTGGCCTCAAACTCCGCCTTTAACACTTCAATCTCAACGGGCTTTTCGCGTAAATCACGCTTTAAGTTAAACGCTTCTGCGTCGATATTCTGCAATTCCACCAGCCTGCGCAATTGATCTTTCAAGGTCGTTGATGTGGTCATATTTCCTTTTCTTTTTTGCCCGACTATAAAAATATGGGCCCACCTGGACTCGAACCAGGGACCAAGGGATTATGAGTCCCCTGCTCTAACCGACTGAGCTATAGGCCCTTTGGGACTCAATGGTGGACTCAGTAGGACTTGAACCTACGGCCTCTGCCATGTGAGGGCAGCGCTCTAACCAGCTGAGCTATGAGTCCTCATGGCTCAAATGAGGCTCAATATTAACATAATTTATATTCTATGGGTAGTAAAATTTCAGGTGGGCCCGAAGGGTTTTAACATCCACCTGGCCGGGTGCAGTTGGCTTATTTAAGAAGGTATAACTGTATAAACTACCAGCCGCAGGCAAGACAAGGCGTGAAATGGCACCAATAGGGCCTAAGGACATCGTAATCAATTGCTGGCGCCTATGCCGACGGGTAAAGGCAATCATGTCTAAGACATCATCAACACTATTGGCCTTGGCGGCAATCTTAACAATATCTGCACGGGCAGATTGGGCTTTCTTGAAAAGATTATCCAAATGGGCCGGGGTATGGTCAAAATTGTGTGAAGAAACAATCACCTTCTTCTTACATTGACGTGCCAAAGCCACCACTTGCTTTAATAGCGGTGACGATAGTTCGATATCAACCATGTCAACTATAGGCAGCGCCGCTTCCATCACCTGCCATTTAAGGCTGTCCGCAAATTCTTTAGGCGCCCCTTCTTTTTTCTGATTGCGTATGGTTAACAATAACGGCGTTCTTAAAGCACGGCGGATTTTTATTTGAGCAGCCACATAACCTGGCGTCATTTTCTTAAAAAGATCAACGCGCAACTCCAATAAATCCGCTTTCAACGGTTTGAGTTGGGCGTTGCTTTCTTTATCGGTGATCACTAGTGCGATTTTTGGTTTCATCGTATGTTGTAAAGCTTAGCATGCACTTGAATAGGCGTCAATACACCTAAAAAAAGCCGTTGGGTTAATTAAAACCCAACGGCTAGACTGTAACGTTAATTAAATACTGACTTCGCCTTCCTTACCGGCCATGTCCAAAAAGGAACGAATACGGCGGGAACGGGTTGGGTGGCGCAATTTGCGCAAGGCCTTGGATTCAATCTGGCGCACACGCTCACGGGTGACATTAAACTCAGCACCCACCTCTTCCAAGGTACGGCTGGTGCCATCGACAATCCCGAAACGCAATTCCAAAATCTTACGTTCGCGATCATCCAAGGAAGACAGGACTTGCGTAATCTCCTCCTTGAGCATGGAATGCAAGGTCGCATTCGCCGGTGACACCGCTTTTTTATCTTCGATGAAATCACCAAAGTGTGTATCCCCTTCATCGCCAATCGGCGTCTGCAAGGAAATCGGCACCTGAGAAATCTTTAAGATTTCCTTAACCTTTGTCACCGGTAAACGCATTTCCTTGGCGATTTCTTGCGCAGCCGGCTCACGGCCATATTCCTGCACAAAAACACGCGAAATACGGATAATCTTATTAATCGTTTCCGTCATATGCACCGGGATACGGATGGTGCGGGCTTGATCCGCGATTGAACGCGTAATCGCCTGACGGATCCACCACGTCGCATAGGTCGAAAACTTATAACCGCGCTTGTATTCAAACTTTTCCACCGCACGGATCAACCCCATATTACCTTCCTGAATCAAATCCAGGAAAGATAACCCACGGTTAATGTACTTCTTAGCGATAGAAACCACCAAGCGCAAGTTTGCCTCGACTAACAATTTCTTAGCCTTGTTAAACCGTGATTGGCGGGTCTTGATTTCACGCAATTGTTCCTTAACACGAGATACCGGCTCACCTAACTCTTTAAGCAGACCATCGCGCTTCTTCTTTAATTCAACCGCGTTCGTTGGTTTCTTTTTAGCCTTCAAAAACCGTTCCGTACGCTCAATGTCATTGATGATATCGTTAATCTTGGCAACAATATCTTCGTTAACCGTCGATGTAAGCTTAAACTCAGCGATTGATTTGGAAGAAATATCAGAACCAACACGCGTATGGCGCACATGCTCAAGAATTTTGGCTAAGTCCTTAATCAAACGGCCACGGCGTTCCAACTCATCCTTGATCACATCTTCCGCGTTGGTCTCTTCCTTTAAGACGCTATTAATGATCGCAATAGCTTCCTTGCGCGCGAAATAGGTCTTAAATAAAGATTCTGCGAATTTAATTTCCGCTTCTTCGATACGCTTGGCTAAATTAATTTCTTCCTCGCGCGTCAATAACGGAATCGACCCCATTTGCTTCAAATACATCTTCACGGGATCATCTAAGGGAATAAACTTATCTGAATAAACGTCATCTTCCTTGCTTTCTTCACGCAAACGGCGGACTTGCTGTTCGCGGCTTTCCTCACCGGCGTCCTCGATAACAGGAACGTCCTCGGCGGAATCCACAACCTTAATGTCCTGACCGTCCAAGATATCGAAGACCTGATCGATCTCTTCGGAAGAATCAATGGCATCAGAAAGAGATTCGTTGACGTCTTCATACGTCAAGAAACCTTTCTTCTTACCTAAGGTAACAAGCTTATCCACATCACCCTGGGGCTGGCCCGGGATTTGGATATCCTTGTCATTATCTTTATTTTTGTCTTTAACTTGTTCTCTCATGTTTTCCTCGTTACGTCCTAATCAACGTATTAAACTGCTCACGTAATTGATTCAATGCCGCCTCATCATTAACTTCTTGCGCACGCTGCATG
Organism: uncultured Planctomycetales bacterium; assembly: GCA_964400365.1. Lineage (GTDB taxonomy): Bacteria > Omnitrophota > Gorgyraeia > Zapsychrales > Fredricksoniimonadaceae > CAYNTZ01. The sequence goes on from CAYNTZ010000167.1 coordinate 3,361, forward strand.
GCTTCACGGATCCGCTGTTTCTCTCTTTTTAGGCGCCCTTGCTGGATACGCCCAATGCAATCCTGGAACACTTGTGCCGCATCCCCAAGCTTGGCCTCATCCTGAGAACTTAACTGCGTCAAGAAACCTTGAACATGAGGCTCTTGCAATCGAATCAATAGGTCATTCAATGACCACTCCTGCACCTCCTGGGCTAAAGCCCAGATCTCCTTGACAATCCCCCGCATTTGCCCATCGGAAAAATCTTCCGGGCTGATGAATTGGCGCGCCTCAACGACCCACACAGGATCTTTGAGAAACAACGTTAATAATAATTCTTCTTGCCTGACCGTTGCCACAATGGGCTTTATCGGCTCAATGGCCTTATTATTAACAGCTGTTACGGTGGGTACCTTGGGCAATTGCTGGCCTTGTTTAAGAACTACTGCCTCAGGCAGGTTCAAACGACTTGCCAATTGCTTAGTAAGCTCGTACTTG
>CAYNTZ010000168.1:0-3794 GCA_964400365.1 uncultured Planctomycetales bacterium
GCCGGATGTGTAGATGTGTCCCTACCCTTGACAAAACGCTCTAAGACAGGGGCAATAGACGGCAAGGCTTCCTTGCTGGAAGGCAGATTATTGGTCTCTTGGGCCAGGACAGCTTGCTGGTCTTTGGCAGTCAACCATTGCAAGAACGCAATGGCCTTATCTTTATTGGGAGAACCATTATTAACCATAAAGGAAGAACCTGCACCGCCCCAAATCTTTAACGGGTACTTGGTTTGGAAGGCTGGCGGCAACATGACACCGTATTCCAGGTTGGGATTCATGTCGCGGTACACATTAACTGCCCATGAACCATTAAAGGAAAACGCCGCACGTTCTAAGGCGAAATCTTGTTCGGCATATTTATTGCCCTTAGTGACAATACCATCAAGCAAGGCCCCTTTGTCGCGCAGGTCACGGAAAACATCTAAGACCTTAACCCAATCCGGATCCGTATAAGGCACTTCCCCGCGATAGGTTGCAAAAATCTTTTCTTCGCCCATAATATTAAAGGCATAATTGGAAGCAAAGCAATCAGCTAACCACAATTCCCCCCAGCCAGACACGAAGGGTGTTACGCCCACCCGCTTTAAAGCTTCTATCGCTTTAATAAATTCATCATAGGTCTTAGGCGGATTAACAAGGCCTGCCTTGGCTAATAATTTCTTATTGTAAATCATTTGCATATTGGTGACATCAATCGGCACGCCATAAAGCCCAGGCTTAATCCCATAAATATTGCCGGGTTCAAACCGATTGACTGACAAGGCTTTATCAAACAAGCTATTTTCCCAAGCACTATTATTGGCTTTAAAGGCATCAGTTAAATCCGCCACTAAGCCAGCCTTAATAAAATCCGCAATGATGGACTTCTTGTCGAGGATACCGTAGACATCAGGCAAAACATTGGCTTGCGCCGCGGCAATTACTTTTTGGGAATAGGAATCTGAAGGGGCAAATAGTTCAACAACGACTTCAATGCCAGTTTGCTGTTGGTATTCCTTGGCTAATCTTTGGAAGGTGTCATTACGGTCAGTCATCCAATGCCATACAAGGATCTTATTGCTGGGGGCTTGGGATTTGCTGCAACCTATTAATGAAGCCAGCAATAAACAACAACACAAACTGAAAATTTTACGCATTGAATCTCCTAAAGTGTAAATTTGTGTTAAAAGCCGTAATGATGGAAGTAAAAATTTAACACAGCAGATGGATGCGGTCAAGCACGATTTACTTATCAGCTTGAAGAAATTACTCAGAAAGGCGGATGACGATGCCTTTGCGGCGGGCGCGGGTGTAGGCGTTTTTTAAAAAATGTAGCGCTGCGGCTAAATATAGGGCGGATAGGGCAAAGCCGGTTAATAATGGATATGGCGTATGCGCGTTAAAACCGTAGGCTTGACGGAAGAATTCTAGGAAATGGGTGATCGGTATGCCTAAGGCCAGGGCTTGGAAGAATGGCGGTAACATATCCACTGGATAATAAATACCGCAAAGAATCATGAATAAATGCGCGAACATCCAGGCGGTGATTTCTACTTTTTGGCCAAAGGATAAAATGAGGATATTGACTAAGACACCGAGGATCAAGGCGCAGGTGAAAAGGCCTGATAAAAATAATGCCGTTGTTAACGCATCAGGCAGGTGAAAACCAAAACCATAGAATCCGGCCAAGGCTAAAATAATAAAGGTCATAAAGCCCCGCACCATGCCACAGACCCAGGTGCCGCACACCCCCTCACCTATGCCGACGGGCGTCAATAAGGTGTGCTTTAAACTCTTGGACCATAATTCATAGAGCACCGTATAACCCACATCGAGTTGGGCGATTTGCAACACACCAGCGGCTAAAGCACCGGTCATCACAAAACCCAACATCCCTTCCCCTAAATTCACAAACTTAGCCATCAGTCCAATTGAGATCAAACTAATCAGCGGCCAAAAAAGCAAATCCGTCATCACAAATAAATTACGGCTGGCAAAAATCGCTGAGCGATAGGTAAAGGCCAAGGCGCGGTTAAACCATCCGATGATGCCGCCCCTTGCTGGTAAGAGAAAAAACCGGGACACATTACCTTTTTTACCAGTTTTCTCAAAAAGGTAATGTGTCCCGGTTTTTTTCCCGGTTTTTTCACCTAGGGCTTGTTTCTGCTCTTGGCGTTCATGGGTTTGAGAAGCTAATTGGATAAAGACTTGTTCTAAATCTTCGGTGTGGTGTAGGCGTTTTAATTCTTCTACCGACGATAATTTGACAATACTTCCCCGCTGGATAAAGGCCACCCGCTCACACATCGCCTCAATCTCATCCATGTTATGACTGGTCAACAACACAGTGACCTTGCGTTCTTTCAACACTTCCATGACAATCTGGCGGGTCTTATGCGCGACATCAGGGTCTAGCCCGATCGTTGGCTCATCTAAAAATAAAATCTTGGGGTCATTTAACAAAGACTTTGCTAACGAAAGCCGCTGTTTTGTTCCAGAAGAAAGTTCGTCGAAACGCCGAGAAGCAAAACTTTGCAAATTAAAAAGAGCCATCACCTCATCCACCTTGGCCTTCAACGCGGTGCCGCTTAAACCATAAAGACGGCCATAGAATCTTAGATTTTCTTCAACCGTTAAACTAAAGGCGTAATTGGGATAACCGGAGGACATATTAATCCAACGGCGGATGGGATCAAAATTTGATGGGGTCGCAGGCAGGCCAAAGATTTCAATCTGGCCTGAGTCAGGTAATAATAAGGTGGATAAACTATTTAAGCAAGTCGTCTTGCCCGCGCCATTGGGGCCTAGAATGCCTAAGACCTCTCCCTCATAAACATCCAGGCTTAGGCCATCCAAGGCTTTAATGATGCCCCCGCCCTGGGCATCATTATAACTCTTGTGCAAGTTGCGGGCGCTTAATACAATCTCGGGCGTATTTGATTGTTGAAGCATAGCTAATTTACTTTTTGCCTAATAATGCAAACATCTTCTTCTTGTACGCCTCCACCCCGGGCTGGTCAAAGGGATTAACCCCCAGCAAATAACCGGAAATCGCACAGCCTTTTTCAAAGAAATAATACAGATGGCCTAAATGTTTGGCGTCTGCCTTGCATAAGGTCAGGGTCATGTTGGGCACACCACCCTCAAGGTGGGCAGCGGCTGTTCCTTCATAAGCCTTTTTGTTGACAAAATCAAAGCCCTTGCCTGCGACGTAATTAAAACCATCCAGATCTTCCTTATCTTCCGGGATAATCACCTCATGATTAGGCTTATCAATTTGCAAGAAGGTTTCAAACACGGTGCGCTCAGCTTCTTGCATCCATTGGCCCATGGAGTGCAGGTCGGTGGACATGATCAAGGACGCGGGGAAAATTCCCTTACCTTCCTTGCCTTCTGATTCACCATATAATTGCTTGAACCATTCAGCAACGTAGAACACATTGGGATAAAAGCTCGAGAGCACTTCAATCTTCTTACCACCAGCGTAAAGAATATTGCGTAGCGCGGCATAACGGTAGCAAGTATTCTTTTCTAAATCGCACACCGCGTATTCAGCTTCCGCCTTGCGGGCGCCTTCAACCATGGCTTGCACATCAATGCCGGCTAAGGCCAAGGGGACTAAACCAACCGGGGTGAGGATAGAAAAACGGCCGCCCACATCGTCGGGAATCACGAAGGAACGGTAGCCGCTTTTATCCGCGACCTTGCGCAAGGCGCCCTTCTTCTCATCAGTGACACAAATAATACGCTTCTTTAATTCTTCACCGCTGTATTTGCTTTCCAATAATTTCTTAATCACCCGAAAGGCAATG
>CAYNTZ010000169.1:0-3788 GCA_964400365.1 uncultured Planctomycetales bacterium
AAGATGCGTTCACGAATCAGTGCTTGAGCTTGTGCGAAATGAACCCGTGTATTTATGCCAAATGCCACTGTTTCATCCTTCGTCGTCAATGTGTCAACCTTATGCCCGCTGTTTAGCAGCAACTCAACTACATCTGTTAAATAAAATTCTTTTTTGTTCGGGTTGACCTTCACCTTTGTTAAGGCGCTAAAAAGGGCTGCTGACTTAAAACAATAAACACCAACATTGATTTCGTTAATTTTATCTTCATCAACGTTTGTATCTTTTTGTTCGCGGATCGCCTGCAAATTTCCTTTAGCATCGCGCACCATACGGCCATAGCCGTGAGGGTCGCTTAGAATTGCCGTTAATACCGTCGCTGTTGCTCTTGAACGCTTATGCTTCTTTAAAAGCTCAGCAACAATCGCTTTTGACAACAGCGGCGTGTCGCCACACAAGATCAACACCGTGCCATTAAAATTCTTTAAATGAGACGCGCAACGGTTAACCGCATCAGCCGTGCCTAAAAGTTTATCTTGCAAGATATACTCTTGCCCCTCGCCGATCACGGACTTAACCGTTTCTGCACCGTGGCCAACCACTACATATGTTTTCAAAGAACGTAAGGCTTTTGTAATACCCAGCACGTATTCTAAAATCGGCCGGCCAGCCACCTGATGCAAGACCTTAGGGGTTTCAGATTTCATCCGAGTCCCCTTGCCTGCCGCTAGAATAATCGCGCGAAAATCGCTCATAAATATCTCAAGTTGCCCAGCATGGATTCGAACCATGACAACGAGATCCAAATTCTCGGGTGCTACCATTACACCACCGGGCAGCGAAAACTACCGCGTGCAAACCACAAAAACCTGCGCAAAACGCTTGTCAAAACGAGCTGCTATGGCGCGTGCATGCGCTTGTGAACTTGCTAACGCATAAACCGAAGGGCCGCTGCCGGAAAAACAAACACCGACGGAACCAGCATCGGATAATTTCTCTTTTATACGTAAAAAATCTGGCCGTAATGACAAAATGGCAGGCTCCAAATCATTGGATAAGGCTCCTGCGATCTGTGCAATATGACCCTCCCTTAAAAAGGGAAGCAAAATATTAACATTATCCCTTTTGTTTGTCAAATTTAATTTCGCTTGCGCCAAGGCCCTAAAAACATCCTTGGTTAACATCTTAACCTTAGGCGTTACAAGCACATGCCAAAGTTTGGTTTTGACCTTTAACGGCCTAATTTGCTCCCCCCGGCCTGTCCCTATAGCAAAAGGCGTATTATATAAGAAGAAGTTTAAATCTGAGCCTACCGCGGCTGCATAGGCATTGAGTTGTTTTTGCGTTAACCCTAAATTCCACAAGCGGTTTAAACCCATTAAGACGGTTGCGCCATTGCTGGAGCCGCCAGCTAAGCCTGCAGCCACCGGAATCCGCTTGTCAATATAGATATCCACCCCAGCTTTCACCTGAAAATCCGCTTGCAAGGCCAAGGCTATCTTAACTACCAAATTCTTAGGCCCCTTGGGCACCTGGGGATGCTTGCAAAACACCCGCACCTTGCCACCCTTTGTTGCCTTAAGGGTAATTTTATCGCTTAGGTTAATGCGTTCAAAAAGGGTGACTAATTCATGAAAGCCATCGGGACGTTTCCCTAAGATATCGAGGCATAAATTTAATTTGGCGGGTGATTCAAGCGTTAAGGTCTTCATGGCAGGAAAAATTATTCTTTCAACGCTTGGATTTTTTCTAGTTGCTGGATTTTTTGCGACACTAAAGGCTGATGCGGGTCTAGATCTAGGGACTTGCGGAAATATTTGCGCGCTAAGGCAATTTCATTAACCGCCTGGTACACATCACCGATATGCTCATAAACAATTGGATTAATAATATAGGTTTCCGCTTTTTGCAAGGCCATCAAAGCCTCGGCATTTAACCCCTGCTTAAATAAAGCAAACCCCAGGCTGTCATAATAGGCCCCATTGGATGGGTCAATTTGGATGGCTTGACGAATCATCCGCACAGCCTCATCTAAATGCTCGGCATCTTGGGCATACATATAACCTAAGGCATTTAAAGCCCCGTCGTGCGCAGGCTCCAACGCCAAAACCTTACGAAAAACCTCCATTGCACTTGCCCGCTCCTGAATATCCACATAAATAGACCCCAAGGTAAAAAGCGCGGATACATTCTTTGGCTGGATCTCAATAATCTTATGGTATTGCGCAATAGCTTTTTCATACTGGTGTTGGGAATAATACAACTGCGCCAAATATTGATAGATCTCAATGCTATCAGGATTATTTTGCGCAGCGTATTTCAAAATGCTTTCATAGGAAGCTGCAGCTTGATCAAATTTTCTTTGGGAAGAATAAATTAAGGCCAACAAATAATGGGCCTGCACTTCCTGGGGAGCTTCAGCAATAACGGCCTGCAATTGCTTAGCCGCTTCTTCTAAATTGCCAAAACGAACATAATAAGCGCCAAGCCTAAGCCGAGGCGCTTTTTCTTGAGGATTGTAGGTAACTGATTTTTCATATTGGGCAATGGCCTGGGTGGCCTCGCCGTTTAAATCATGGTTAACGGCCATGATGTAATGCGCCAGTCCCTTGGCCTTTGCTTCAAAAGTTAAATCCTGGGCATAGGCAGGGAAATCCCCAGCTACACCCAGGATCAAACTTAAAGCAAAAGCCAAAAGTCTGTAACGATGAAGCATGAAGCCTCCAACAATTAGCGAGTGGCTCTCTTCTTCAAGTGACGCATTGCTTTACGCAATTTTTTGCGCTTGTGCGTACGAATCTTTACGCGTTTTCTCTTTTTTCCGCAAGGCATAATGTTTTCCCTACTTGTTAGTGTAACATACAGCCGGCTGCCTTTGCAACCAGCCTTCCTTAGTATATAAGCTTATTCAGCGAATATTCGATAATGCCCTCAGCCCCTGCTTCTTTTAAGGCTGGGATAATTTTACGCACAGTGCCTTCATCAATGACGGTTTCTAAGGCCACCCATTGATCATGCACCAGGGGTGAAATCGTTGGATTACGCAAGGCCGTCAAGGTCTTTAAGACCTTGTCTAAATTCTGGCGCTTCACGTTCATTTTCAAACCCACCATATTCTTAGCATCCAAGGCCCCGCGCAAGAGCATTAGCACCTGTTCCATCTTTTTCTTCTTCCAAGGATCCTTGGCAGCTGCTTTGTTGGCGATAAATTGGGTGCTGGATTCACACAAGGTTTCAACGATGCGCAGCTTGTTAGCGCGCAGGGATGAGCCGGTTTCGGTTAATTCAACAATAGCATCAACTAGTCCAGAGGTTACCTTGGCTTCGGTCGCACCCCAGGAAAATTCAACATCGGCTTTAACCTTATGCTTAGCTAAATATTTTTTAGTGATATTCACCACTTCGGTCGCGATCTTCTTGCCTTGCAAATCTTTAGCAGATTTAATCTTGGAATCTTCCGGCACTGCTAAAACCCAACGCACCTTATTAGAGGTAGCCTTGGAATATTGCAATTCATCTAAACGCACTACATCAGAGGAATTCTCTTCAATCCAGTCATTGCCGGTGATACCGCAATCAAGGGTCTCATCAGCGACGTAGCGGGACATTTCTTGCGCACGTAAAAGCACAGGAGAAATTTCCTCATCGTCAATCTGAGGAAAATACGAACGGGACGACACATAGACCTTAAACCCTGCTTTTTCAAAAAGGGCAACGGTTGCGTCTTGTAATGAACCTTTGGGCAAACCTAATTTTAATTGTTTCATAGGGCGACATTATAAACAGGGTTATTAAAAAAGTAAAGGATT